>NZ_JBYSYV010000013.1:0-143863 GCF_058783805.1 Peribacillus sp. FW305-BF15
AACTGGAATGTTTTATTGAAAAAACTGAAGGCTGGTCTCATCCCGAATATGTTTAAGACTAGTTAATCCTTTAAGTTTTTTTCAGTATTCCTTAAAGGGGTGAAGAGATGTGCGACACTCCTGCCGAATAACTGGCTAGCCAAGACCCCGCAGGCGCTTGCGCCAAGGAGGCTTGGCAGACATTGGCGAGAGGGAACAGGTTTCTGAAATAATCTGAAATGTTTTTTTGAAAAAACTGCAGGCTGCTCACATCCCGAATATGTTTAAGACTAGTTTATCTTTTAAGTTTTTTTCAGTAATCCTTATTGGAATGAAGAGATGCGACACTCCTGCCGAATAACTGGGTAGCCAAGACTCCACAGGCGCATGCTTTGATAGCTTGGCAGACAGTCGGAGAGGAATCGGGTTTCGAAAATCAGCGGAATTTTTAAAAAGAAAAACTGAAGGCAAACTCACTTTAGGAATTGTCTACTGGCTTAAGGGCGCGGATTCCTATACCCGCTCTCTTTTTTAATTTGTAAAAATAAATAGAAATTTTAGAGAAGTATCTTGTATAATGAGTAGGTACTAAGAGTTCATAATTGGAGGGGAAGAATATGAAGCGTGAAGACTTATTGGCTCCGGAACATTACAACTTAGTGAGTGAAATGGAACGTTATGCAAAAGATCCAGGTAAAGTTGCCGTACTTTGGGAGAACGAAACCGGAGATAAAAAACAACTTACATATGAGAATTTATTAAAAAGTGCAAATAAAATTGGAAATGCCTTCAAGAAAAAAGGACTGGGTAAAGGTGATACGGTCCTCATCATAATTCCCCGTTTGGTGGAAGCTTATCAAGTGTATTTAGCAGCATTGAAAATTGGCATGATTGTCATCCCTTGTTCTGAAATGCTTCGTGCGAAGGACTTGCAGTACCGAGTCAACCATGGTGATGTCAAAGGAATCATCAGTTATCATGAATATACTGACGAATTGAATGAAATAGAAGGAGCGGAAAGCCTCCTGAAGTTTTCAATCGGAAAACGAATCGAAAATTGGCTGGATTTGAATGAGCTCGCCGATGAGGAATCCGATCAGCTGACCATGGCTGACACGAAGAGTGAGGATATGGCATTCTTATCGTATACTTCCGGAACGACAGGAAATCCAAAAGGGGTCGTCCATACACATGGCTGGGCTTATGCCCATTTGAAAACGTCCGCTGCAAACTGGCTAGGAATCAGCGAAACGGATGTCGTTTGGGCAACTTCAGGCCCAGGGTGGCAAAAGTGGATCTGGAGTCCTTTCCTGGCGGTTCTGGGAACAGGAGCGACAGGCCTTGCCTATCATGGAAAGTTCGAGGCGAAAAAATATCTTCAGCTGCTTCAGGACTACAAAGTGAATGCATTATGCTGTACACCAACCGAGTATCGATTGATTGCAAAGGTGGATAACCTTGATGATTATGATTTATCCCATCTTCATAGTGCCGTATCAGCGGGAGAGCCTTTAAATCAAAAAGTGTTCGAGGTCTTTAAGAACCATTTCCAGATTGAAGTGCGTGATGGGTATGGACAGACCGAAAATACCTTGTTGGTTGGTGTAACGAAAGGCATGGAAATTAAATTGGGCTCCATGGGCAAACCGACTCCGGGCAACCATGTGGAAATCATCGATGACTCCGGTAAACCTTGTTCGCCTGGCGTAGTGGGTGATATTGCCGTACATGTCGATACACCTGCTCTTTTTAAAGAATATTTTAAAGATCCCGAGCGGACATCGCAGCAATTCCGCGGGGACTATTATATCACCGGCGATCAAGCGAAAAAGGATGAGGATGGTTATTTCTGGTTTGAGGGTCGTTCTGATGATATCATCATCAGTTCGGGATATACGATCGGACCGTTTGAAGTGGAAGATGCACTCGTTAAGCACCCATATGTTAAAGAGTGTGCCGTAATAGCAAGTCCTGATGAAATAAGGGGAAATGTGGTCAAGGCGTATGTCGTCTTGATGGATGATATCGATCCGAACAGCCAGGACTTGATCAAGACGCTTCAATCGCACGTGAAAGAATTGACTGCTCCATATAAATATCCAAGGAAAATCGAATTTTTAGAAGAGCTTCCCAAAACGACATCAGGTAAAATCAAACGGGTGGATTTACGGAAAAGGGAAGAAGCACTCCTTAACAATTGATTGAAATGCATGAACGTCAGCCTTCAAGGCTGGCGTTTTTTTATTGACAGGGACTTGGGTAAAAGCATAAATATGGGAATTCGTGTTATGAGATGGTACACTTACTGCATATCTGCACAGTAACAATCATTTAATAAGGAGTGTAAAGCCGGAATGGGAACGTTATGGTTCAATGGGTCAATTTATACGATGGTTAAAGAAAATGATCAAGTGGAGGCAGTCTTCACTGATAAGGGGTTAATTGTTGATACCGGCAGCCTGGACCATTTGAAAAATGAACATGCCGGCAATATTTCCAGGGAAATCGACTTAAAAGGACAAACGATGCTGCCGGGATTAGTGGATAGTCACCTTCATTTGGTCGGACATGGTGAAAGACTGCTTCGTCTAGACCTCTCTTTGATGGATAGCAGGGAGTCGATCATGAAATCCTTGAAGGAAAAGTGCTTAAAGACCCCGGCCGGAAAGTGGATCGTTGCCGAAGGGTGGAATGAAAATGAATGGCCGAGGCCTGAATTGATATTACGGGATGAGCTTGACGCGATATCGGCAGATCATCCCATCGTATTGAAAAGGGTCTGCCGTCATGCCTTGGTGGTCAATTCCCGGGCCCTTTTGGAAGCGGATATTAAAGAAGATATAAAAGAACCTTCAGGCGGGGTGATCTGCCGTTATCCTGACGGACGTTTAAATGGATTATTTAAAGAAAGCCAGGCGCAGAACCTTATTTTAGACAGCCTTCCCGGCATTGATCAAGAGTATATCGAAAACGCGCTCACAGAGGCCATAGAAGACGCATATAAGCTAGGTTTGACTGGCGGTCATACCGAGGACCTCCATTACTACAATGGCTTCATGCCGACATATCAGGCGTTTAAATCGGTAATCGAGGACCGGGAAATGGCCTTTCGCGCCAACTTGCTCGTCCATCACGAAGCGTTAGAAGAAATGCTGGCAGCAGGCGGCGGCTATCAGAAAGGTACTCGATATATCAAATTCGACAGCATGAAGATCTTTACCGACGGCTCCTTAGGCGGACGCACAGCCCTGTTGAGCGAACCTTATGTAGATCAAAAGAATACGAATGGAGTCGCGATATTCACTGAAAACGAGCTTCAGGAATGGGTGAAAAAAGCAAGGGCTGCCGGAATGCCGATTGCTGTCCATGCGATTGGCGATCTCGCTTTTGAATACGTATTGAATGCAATTGAAGCCCTCCCCCCGAAAAAGGGACAGAGGGACCGGCTCATCCATGCACAGATTGTACGGCCGGAGCTTTTGGAGCGGGCGGCAAAGCTGCCGGTAATCTTTGATATTCAACCGGGGTTCGTTCCGTCCGATTTTCCGTGGGTGGAAGAAAAGGTATCAGCCAATCTATTGGAATCCTCCTATGCCTGGAGAACCTATTTGAACATGGGCATCATTTGTGCGGGAGGGTCGGATGCACCCATTGAACCATTAAATCCGATTTTGGGCATTCATGCCGCTGTCACAAGGATGAAAATCAACAGTGAGGACCGTACCGTATATGGTTTGTCTGAAAGGCTTTCCGTTTTCGAGGCTTTCGCATTGTATACCAAAGGGAGTGCTGCAGCAATCGGCGAGGAAAAACGCCGCGGTGTGATCAATAAAGGGTACGATGCCGATTTTACCGTGTTTAATCTGGATGTCTTTGCTGTTGCACCGGATGATCTCCTGAAAGCTGAGGCGGTCATGACGGTCATCGATGACAAAATCATGTATGATAAAAATTAACAGTTGCAAAAAAAGAAATGGAAATACAAAATTGTTAGATGGAATTAGATAAAGGAATGTAAATGGAAAGAAGGCTTGTTATGAAAGTGGATCAACAAAAAGAAGGGGCGATTTATGCAGCCCTTTCTTACATGATGTGGGGAGTTGTGCCGGTTTACTGGAAGTTCCTTCAGGGAGTCGGTGCAATAGAAATTTTAGCTCAGAGGGTATTATGGTCTTTCGTGTTCATGCTGGTTTTATTGATGTTCATGAAAAAATGGCAGGCGTTTCTAGATTATGTCAAAAACATAATGGGCAATCCGAAACTCTTTACGGCATTACTAACGGCGTCACTGCTTGTTACAGCCAATTGGGGAGTGTTCATATGGGCCGTTAACTCAGGACGGATCCTCGACACGAGCCTTGGATATTATATCAATCCGCTCGTCAGTGTACTATTGGGAGTGATAGTCTTAAAAGAAAAATTGAGCGGGGCCCAAATCATTTCATTCCTGCTTGCAGGAATCGGAGTCTTGATCCTTGGCATTCATTTCGGCACGATCCCGTGGATCTCTCTTGTTTTGGCCATGACCTTTGGATTATACGGTCTGGCAAAAAAAATGATCAAGGCCGAATCGGCAATCGGGCTGACGCTCGAAACGATGATGGTAACGCCTCTGGCCCTAGGTTACCTGATTTACTTGATGAACAGGTCGGAAATGCAATTCTTTACAGACGGGAGCACAAGCTTGCTGTTGGTGGGCGGCGGGATTGCCACGGCATTGCCTCTTTTATATTTTGCAAAAGGGGCCGAGAAGATCCCGTTATCGATGCTAGGCATTTTTCAGTATATCGCTCCGACCTTATCTTTATTGATCGGGGTATTCGTCTATCATGAAAGTTTCACCAAAGCACATCTTTTAGCCTTTTTGTTCATATGGTCAGCCTTGGCTGTTTATACACTATCCATAACGAAATGGGGGCAGGCAAGTGCCCGCAGGTTCAAAGGCAAAGGGAATATTGGTGCTTGAATAGAAAAAATGCTTGGGGAATTTTCTGCCCAAGCATTTTTTTATGTCGATATTCAATAAAACGGATTTATGGCATAGGCGAAATGCCAGGGTCATGAAAGGTATATCTTCGAACCTATTTCAGAAACAATACAATTGGAAAGGCTGGCAGGACTGTTATCGGGCTTGGCACGGGGGTTATTTAGTTGGAATTGTCTATAGAAGGAACTATCCAGGGAAATGATATGCGTTGTCAGAAATGCTGATATGGTGGCGAATGGCTTTCTATTGCTATTTAATTCATCGATGATTCCCTGTGCAGTGGTAATCCCGATCCCGTGGCCATAAAAGAGGTTATTCCCTAATAATATGGCATTTTCACCTTGCCATTCAGGGGTTGCCAAGTCGTGATCAGGGTTTTTGAAGTAAACGCAATCACCTGGTAAATAATCCCTTCCTTGATGAATAATGAGAGCCATATTCTGTGGAGGGCGAAAGTCATATAAAAATAGGTCTGAAAAAAGATGGTCGAAATTCCTAGGGCCGATCAAATCCAAAATCGCCTTTAAAAAAGTGACGACCATTGCTGTACCGCATTCGAAGGCATAAAGCCCTCCATTCATGAAAATGTCAACGAGCGCAGCATGAGGGAGAATCCCTGGCTGAAGGGTAAAGGTGCCATCCTTTGAAAGGTGCCAATAACGTTGATTGGATTGAGACTCCTCAAGTGTGGAAAAATCCGGACCGCTTTTATCCAACGCAATAGCTGCCTCTATGACTCGGTTCCTCAGCTGTATCTCGAAATTAAAATCCCCAAAGTTCCGGTATTCAAAAACGTTAGAATCTTCCGCCAAGCATTGAAGAGTTTCAAGCGATTTGGCAGAGGCTGTACCTGGTTGGATTTGACTGACATCTAACCATTTGTGATTAATCTTTATCATGACATATCCACCTTTTGCTTATGAAATTAAGGGTTTAATAAAACAAGTAAACAAAAATGTCTACATGTAATGCTCATTATATGAATGCTTGAAAAGAAATGACTATTTGGAACGTGTCCGCCGCCGTTGCAGCCAAGAGATATTGGAATGGAAAGAGGCAGAATTATTTTCCTTTCAATGATTTTCGTTCCAAAAGATATTTGCAAGATATCCTGAAGTGCCAGGAATACCTTTCCAATTAGAGAGAAGAAGCAAATTAGTATTCCTTTTTCCCCATGAATTGATATAATGAGAGAGAAAAGTTCATATGTGCGAGAAATGTAGGGGGGCCAGTACTGCTGGCTGAGATTGCATCCATTAGATGCTGACTCTTTGAACCTGATCTGGGTGATGCCAGCGGAGGGAACATATTATGACTGATTTTCTGTTTTGTATGTTAACGTCCGAATTCATCTTCGGGCGTTTTTTGCTTTTTTATCCAGTATTTGAATAGCCCTGGAGCCCTTTTATGGTTCCGGCATATGAATCTTATAAGATGTGTAGGAGGATAATGACTTGAATAAATTCTTACCACTGTTAACTTCGTTCTTCCTTTTAGCTGGATGCGGAGCAGGCGGAACTAATGAAAAAGAAGAAGCATCTAAAAATGAAAAATTAAAGAAGGTATCGGTCGTGCTCGATTGGACACCGAATACAAACCATACAGGATTGTATGTAGCCAAGGAAAAAGGTTATTTTAAAGAACAAGGTCTTGATGTGGAAATTATCATGCCAGGTGAAGCTGGAGCTGATAAGCTTGTCGCTTCAGGGAAATCTGAATTTGGCGTGAGCTATCAAGAGGGCATAACGCAGGCCCGCGTACAGGGTGTGCCGATTGTTTCGGTAGCTGCCGTCATCCAGCATAATACTTCGGGATTCGCTTCCCCTGAGGCTAAGGACATTACGACTCCCAAGGATTTTGAAGGGAAAACGTATGGTGGCTGGGGATCTCCGGTTGAAAAGGCCATTATTGATTCACTCATGAAAAAGGAAAATGCGGATGTAAATAAAGTGGACATAGTCAATACAGGAGACATGGATTTTTTCACTTCGGTTAAAAGGGATATAGATTTTGCCTGGATTTATTATGGTTGGACAGGCATTGAGGCTGAGTTGCGAAATGAAAAGCTTAATATGGTGTACTTAACCGAATACTCTGATAAGCTTGATTACTATACGCCTGTTTTGACTACAAATGAAAAGATGATAAAAGAAGATCCCGAGACTGTTAAAGCATTCGTCCATGCAGCTTCGAAAGGGTACCAGTTTGCGATTAAGAATCCTGATGATGCAGCAGATATGTTAATTGAGTCTGCACCGGATCTTGATCCAAAACTAGTGAAGAAAAGCCAGGAGTGGCTTGCAGCCAAGTATCAGGATGATGCTCCGCGATGGGGTGAACAAAAGCTTGAAATTTGGAAGAATTACAGTGAGTGGATGACTGAAAATAAGCTTCTTGAAGGTGATTTCGATCCTGAAAAGGCATTTACCAATGAATTTTTACCAAAATAGGAGGAAATACAATGGCCAATTCATTAATTAGTATACAAATTATTCCTAAAGGGGAAAATGTCATCCCTATGGTCGATGAAGCAATCAAGATCATTGAAGAATCAGGTGTCAAGTATGAGGTTCACCCGCTTGAAACGACAATGGAGGGGGAGCTTTCCGAGCTTTTTGCCGTGATAGAAAAAATGAATGTAAGAATGATTGAAATAGGATCGCCGAATGTCATTTCCCAAGTGAAAATATTATATCAGCCTAGCGGGATTACGATGGATACGTTAACGGAGAAATATCGGGCATGATCGGAAGGGGAATTTGGAAGAAGGGGGCTCCCTTCTTTCTTTTATTATTGTTGCTGATAGTATGGGAGTCAGTGACAGTCTTATTGAAAGTTGAAGAATGGCTGCTTCCCGCTCCATCGGCCATTTTCATTGAAGGAATTGAGTCGTCCCGCAATCTTTACGGACACCTTATATCCACAACCGAGCTTGCGTTGTCAGGTTTTTTTATTGGAAGCTGCATCGGCTTATTGATCGCGGCAATCCTGCACCTATTTCCAGGTGTGAAGGAAGCGGTTTATCCTCTGCTCATACTATCACAAAATATACCTATCATTGTTTTGGCGCCGCTTTTGGTGATCTGGTTTGGCTTTGGCATGCTGCCTAAGTTAATCGTGATTTCACTTGTATGTTTTTTTCCGGTTGCGGTCGCATCATTGGACGGTTTTCGCCAGACACCATACGAGCTTAAGCATTATTTCAAGATGATGGGAGCGGGGAAAAACCAGTTATTTTGGAAGCTGGAACTTCCTCACTCGATCCCGTTCATTTTCTCCGGCCTGAAAATTTCGGCTACCTATAGTGTAATGGGTGCGGTTATTTCGGAATGGCTTGGGGCAAAATCGGGGATTGGTGTTTATATGACTCTCGCTTCTTCAGCGTTCAGGACAGATCGGGTGTTTGTAGCCATTTTCATCATTATGGGAATGAGCCTGATTTTTTTTGGAATCATCACTTTCCTGGAGAAATACTTGGTTTCTTGGAAGAGAAAGGAGGGCGAAAAGGGTGAAGCTGGAAATTAAAGACGTCTCCTATTCTTTCGATGGTAAGCAGAATATATTGGAGAATATGAATTTCCAAGTGAATGATGGGGAATTCGTTACGATCCTTGGGCCATCGGGAAGCGGTAAAAGTACATTGTTCCACTTGATCGGCGGGATTTTGAAGCCTGATCATGGCATCATTTCATTGGATGGTAAAAAGATAAATGGCTTAAAGGGACATATCAGCTATATGCCTCAGCAGCCTTCCCTTTTACCTTGGAGAACGGTATTGGAAAATGTTTTGCTTGGAAGTGAACTTGCTGGGACCAGAGATAAAGAAAAGGCAAAAAACCTTTTGATGAAAGCTGGTTTAGAAGAATACGATAAAGCATATCCCCATGAATTATCTGGAGGCATGAAGCAAAGGGCGGCATTCATTCGGAGTATCTTAAGTCCACAGGACTTGATGTGCCTGGACGAACCCTTTTCTGCCTTGGATGAACTGACTAGATTGCAAATGCAACAATGGCTGTTGTCTGTTTGGGAAGAAAATCGGAGGTCGGTGCTTTTTGTCACTCACAGCATAGATGAAGCGGTTTTCCTATCAGATAGAATTTATGTGTTATCAGCAAAACCGGCTGCTGTCATCAAAGAAGTGAAAGTTCCATTTTCAAGGCCAAGAAGAGAAGAACAGCTTCTTAGTGATGAATTTATTCATTTGAAGAGAGAATTATATGCAGCACTCAAGCCAACTTTCACTACTTAAGTAAGGAGGCGATATCATTTGAGAATCATCGACAGCCATATCCATTTGGATAAGTATGATATTGTTAAGCGGAAGCAGATCCTGAAAGACATGGAAAAGGTTCAGTTGGAATCCTTGCTCACTGTTTCAATGAATTTGGCTTCTTCGATTAACAATTATCAGCTTTCACTTAAAGATTCACGAATTAAGCCTGCCTTTGGTTTTCATCCAGAGCAGCCCCTCCCGAGTGATGAAGAAGTGTATGAATTATTGAGCTGGATGCGGGAACATCGTCACGATATGGTTGCCATAGGCGAGGTTGGGCTGCCCTATTACTTAAGGCAGGAAAACCCCAATATTGATAACACAGCATATATAGTGATACTGGAGAGGTTCCTGACCTTAGCTAAAGAGATTGAAAAGCCGGTTATCCTTCATGCCGTTCATGACGATGCACCTATCGTTTGCGACCTTTTGGATAAGCATCAAATTACAAGGGCACACTTTCATTGGTTTAAAGGCGATATCCGGACAGTTGAAAGAATGGCCGAAAAGGGCTACCGCATTTCGATTACACCTGATGTTTGTTATGAGAGGGAAATACAGGAATTAGTTTCGGCCTATCCACTTAAGCTGATGATGATAGAAACGGATGGACCATGGCCGTTTGAAGGGGTTTTCAATGGGGAATGGACCAATCCCGGCATGATGCATGAAAGTGTGCGTCAAATTGCTTCGATTAAAGGATTGCCGATTGAGGATGTTTATGAAGCCCTTTATCAAAATACGAAAGATTTTTATCATATATAAAGGTACCGGTTATCATATCCGGTACCTTTTTTCGTTTGGCTCTTTTCGTAAAGATTGTTGTTTTTAAAACGAAACTATTTAAGGTTGATTGGAGCGGAAGTGCGAGACTCCTGCGGGAGCAGCGGGACAGGTGAGACCCCACAGGCGTTTACGCCGAGGAGGCTCACCGCCCGCACCAAGGAAAGCGAGCCTCTGGAGGGGAAATCAACCACAACTCACTACCTGGTAAATAGCAACAAATTATGTGAAAACAGCCTTTCGTTTAAAGAAAGGTCCTTTTAACCTTTTCCCAAAAGGAATTGTCTTTTAGCTTAACGGTCTTGATGACCTTACCGCTTAACCGGACCTTTACCTTTTCGACATGATTGATGCTTAACGCTTCATTGTCCATTCCGACGATCGGATAGCTTGGTCCGTTTTGTTCAAGGTGGACGGTCAACGTCTTAGCACCGCTTAAGATGAATGAGGAGCCTAGGGTCCGATAGGTATTATTATTGACGGAAGCAAGCTCGCTCACTTGGAAGCAAGGGAGAAGGGGATCGACAACGGCCCCATTGACCGATTTATTATAGGCGGTGCTTCCGGTCGGAGTCGCAATGATGATCCCGTCCCCGCGAAAAGTTTCAAAATGGAGTTGATCAATGAAAATATCCATGATGAACGTTTTGGTGATCGAAGAGCGGATACTGAGTTCATTAAGGGCATAGAAGGAGGGCTGATCGTCCAATTGGATAGAGATGGTTGGATATTTACGCACCTCGATTTGCTCCCTTGTCATGGCTTCAATCATTTTATCACTGTCTTCCAAGTGGAAATCGCAATACATATTCAAGTTACCTGTCGTGGAAATGCCCGCATATAAACAGTCATCCCTGAACCCGGTTTTACGGGCTGCCTGCAGGAATGTGCCGTCATCACCGATGCTTACGATGATGTTCGCTTTTGTGAAATCCTGGATGACTTCATACGAATGTTGCTTCGCCAAGTCTGATAAGTATTCAACCTTGCTGAGCATCTCTTCATTCGGTGCATGGAAAAAATAAATATTCCTTCGAGTATCCATCGTATCCCCCCTAGTATGTATGGTGATGAAAGGGCTTTCTAAACCCTGTTTACAATAAATGAAATTTGTGCAAAATGGACCAATGCATTTCCAATTTGAGGATTATTTGCTACAATTTTATATGTCTTAGTTTATCATGGAATGAAACATTTTTGGTATTAGTTCGTATGGTAAGAAGGATACATATATTTAAGGGGGAAAACAGATGAATGGAAAGCGTTGGGCTGCACTTGGAATCGCAGCCGTTTTATTTTTTGTATCTATTGCTGTAGGGGCGGCCACTACTCTATTTACAGCGGATACGGAGAATATCATTGATGAATTATTTGCTTCCGAAAGTGCATTTTACGAGGAAGTCATAGAAGGCGATGATTACACTAATGTTATTGCCGTATTTGATGTAGAGGGCACGATTCAAGATACAGGAGAAGCCTCATTACTTAGTTCAGCAACATATAATCACCGTGCCTTCATGGATAAGCTGAAGATGGCAGAGGAAAATGATGATATCAAAGGGATTATCCTTCGAGTGAATTCTCCAGGCGGCGGTGTTGTCGAAAGTGCAGAGATTCATGAAAAGATCCTTGATATCAAGAAAGTGAAAAAACCTGTTTATGTATCAATGGGGTCTATGGCTGCTTCAGGCGGATATTATATTTCTGCACCAGCCGACAAGATTTATGCCAGCCCAGAAACGATGACGGGTTCACTTGGAGTCATCATGCATGGGTATAATTACGAGAAGCTGGCCAAGAAGTATGGTGTCGAGTTCGAAACCATCAAAAGCGGACCACACAAAGATATTATGAGTCCAACCCGGGAAATGACTGGGGAAGAACGTGAAATACTGCAGAATATGATTAATAATTCTTATGATCAATTTGTAAAAGTCATTGCTGACGGACGCGGAATGACAGAGAAAGAAGTAAGGGAAATTGCCGATGGACGCATTTATGATGGGCGTCAGGCTAAAGAAAACCATCTAATCGATGATTTCGGCCATTTGGATGATGTAATTGCCGCAATGAAAACGGATATCGGTAAAAAGGATGCTCAAGTTATCCGTTATACAGATGAGGCAGGTTTCGGTTCATTATTCAGTATGGGTGCGCAAAAAATGTTGGGAAATGATGTGGAAACGGCAGTCTTGACAAAAATCCTTTCCTCTTCAAATTCTCCACGCTTAATGTATTTGTATGCGGAATAGGGGGGCTGAAGGATGACGGAAAGAAATGAAAACAATGAACAAATCGCTTCATCCAATCTAATGGCAGATCAAGAGGTTCCCGTTCAGCAGGAATTTACATCAGCCAAAAAGGCTGTGGGTGATGATGAAGTCAAAAAAGTGCATTTTGCTGGTTTTTGGATGAGGTTTTGGGCCTATTTGGCCGATCTATTGGTTATCGGAAGCTTGAACCGGATTTTGATTCATCCCATCTTTAAATTTTATGAAGGAACTGATGACCTCTGGTTCTCCGCAGAGGGCTTCTTAACGGGGATCGTATTTTTCTTATACTTTGTATTGATGACCAAATTCTTGAATCAAACCCTTGGCAAGATGATTTTTGGACTGAAAGTGGTTGCCTTGAAGGAAGAGAAAAAAACCATTTCATGGAGCACGATATTGTTCAGGGAGCTGATTGGCCGCTATATATCAAAAGTAACCTGGATTGGCTATCTCTTGGCAGGCCTATTACCGAAGAAACAGGCTTTGCATGATGTCTTTGCAGACACGGGCGTTGTGTTGATCAGAAGATGATTTCTTTCATTCATAAATCTGTAAGAGCGTGATTTTCGCTTTTGCAGGTTTATTTTTTTTTGTATATGCCGATAATGATAGGCTGAAGGGGTGTAGGTGCATGAAGTGGCTTTTGATGATTATGGGTATCCTCATTTTGGTGCTGCTTATTGTTATTTTTACTAAAGTAAGAGTGTCCATCGACTACAAGCGTGTCCAAGCGAATGACCTAATACATATTAAATTATCAGCTTGGTATGGGCTTTTTCACTATACATTCAAGGTTCCGGTCATAAAAATGGAAGATGACTCGGGAACTGCAGTAGTAAAGAAAGAGCAAGAAATGAACGGAAAAACAAATAAGGTAGAAATGAAAAAAATCACAGCCGAAGATTTGCGGGACGGATTCGCAGACATTCTGGAAACTCTTCAGCATATAATCGGATTCCATAAGATCGTCCGTAAATTCGCTGGGAAAATCCAAGTCAAAAAATTCATCTGGCATAGTAAGGTCGGTACTAAAAACGCTGCACACACCGGTGTTTTAACTGGTGCATGCTGGGCACTTAAAGGTTCAATCATCGGTTTGCTGACAACCTATTTCAACTTTCGGATCATGCCCTCCTATTCCATTACACCCGACTTTCAGAGATGGCAGGCAAATACTTCGATTTCCTGCATATTACAATTCAGAATCGGGCAGGCTATGGTGACTGGAATAAAACTGCTTCGTTATTGGAAAGGCGGAAAGCCGCACTTCAAGTCGAGTAAATTAGCGAAGCTATCAGGTGATTCCAATAAACAATCGTTCTAGAGTGGAGGGAATTTAAATGTCAGATCATCCGATTCAAGGTTTAATGAAAGAAGCGATGGAAAATCTTAAAGAAATGGTCGATGTGAACACGATCATTGGGGATCCGGTAGAAACTCCGGATGGAAGTGTCATTTTAACTGTATCCAAAGTGGGGTTTGGTTTTGCAGCCGGTGGCAGCGAATTTGTGATGGATGGAAACCATCAAGGACAGCAAGGCGGTTCCAAGCAGCCTTTTGGCGGCGGTAGCGGCGGTGGGGTCTCCATAACACCAATTGCCTTTTTGATTGTCGGTTCCCATGGAGTGAAAATGATTCATCTCGATGAAGGGACGCACCTTCTAGAAAAAATGATGGATTTAGCTCCTCAAGTCGTCGATAAGATTCAGTCCATGCTATCCAAGAAAGACAATTATCAAAAGCAAGGCAATAATCAAAACCAAGGAAATAATCAATACCAAGGCGGCAGTCAACCAGCTGTAAACAGGTACCAAGAACCTAAACAGGATATAGACTTCTAATTGCGACTCGGCATCCGCCGAGTTTTTCTTTTTGCTGCATTCTTCCTTTGCACCGAAAAAAGCTCGGTTGGCGAACTTGTGCATGCATCATTCACATTTCCTGATTCAATTAATTGCAAAATTCCGGCAAAACAAATATTATTATGCTTGTACATATAGCAGAAAAGGGAGGAATTATTAATGGCTTCAGTTACATTTAAGAACAACCCGATCACTTTAGTGGGACAAGAACTAAAAGTTGGGGACAAAGCACCTGATTTTACAGTATTGGCTAATGACTTATCACCGGTTACTTTAAGCGACTCCAAGGGTTCTGTCCGCATTATCAGCGTTGTTCCATCCGTGGATACAGGCGTATGTGATGCACAGACACGTAAATTCAACGAAGAAGCGGCAAAATTGGATAATGTGAAAGTACTGACGATCAGTAACGACCTTCCTTTCGCGCAAAAACGCTGGTGTGCTGCCAGCGGCTTGGACAATGTTCAAGTTCTTTCCGATCACCGTGACCTTTCATTCGGTGAAGCATATGGTGTCGTCATGCAAGAACTTCGTCTATTGGCTCGCTCTGTATTCGTTGTGAACAGCTCTGATGAAATCACATATGTAGAATATGTGAGTGAAGGTACGAACCATCCAAATTACGAAGGTGCAATCGAAGCGGCGAAAGCGGCAAAATAAGATGCGAATTTAAGAAACCGGGCACAATGTGCCCGGTTTTTTGTTATAATGTTGATTTTCTTGTTGATAAACACCTTGTCGTTGAAGTGGACAGGTCCTTTTTAGGATTTAATGTTCATTGGAAAGTTGTGTCGATCGATACATTTCATTTCAATTGAAGGGTATCATTTATTATATCTGGATTCAGTTAAGGCTCGAAAGTCGGACCATTTTGTGGTAAAACAACCTTGCCAGACCATTCCTGACCATTAGGTGTTCCAACTCTTATGTCAATTTCATTAGGCCACGATGGCATTTGTCTTGGTCCTGGGAAAAACCCCGATTGTTGCCCTGCTCGAAAACCTTCTCGATATCCTTGTCGATACCCTTGACGAAATCCTTGACGAAAACCTTGTTGAAACCCCTGCTGTTGCCTGTTAAATTCATCTGTTGACTGAATATCATGTTGCTGATTTATCGGATTAACCTGCCCATGATAGTTTTGATATTGATTATCCATATATAATCACCACCTCATGCATGGTATTCTGTTTGGGCCTTCATTGAGCCTATCCAAGTAATAAAAAATTACAGGGCAACAAAACAACCCGTTTTAGACAAAAGGTTTTCTATCTGAATTTCAAAACAAAGTTGATTGGAACGTAAGGTACGAGATTCCTGCTGGGAAAAGCGTGTCCAGGGGAGACCCCGCAGGCGCAAGCCGAGGAGGCTCCCCGGAACGCCCACGGAAAGCGAGTGCCTGGAACGGAAATCAAGTCCCCGAATAACATTTCATGGTTCGGTTTGTGACCAGTCCTAGCCACTTTTTTAGACAAAAGATTTCTATCTAAATTTCAAAACAAAGTTGCTTGGAACGTAAGGAACGAGACTCCTGCGGGAAAAGCGTGTCTAGGGTAGACCCCGCAGGCGCAAGCCGAGGAGGCTTCCCGACCGCCCGCGGAAAGCGAGTGCCTGGAACGGAAATCAAGTCCCCCAATAACATTTCATGGTTCGGGTTGTGACAATCCAAGCCACTTTATTAGACAAAAGGTTTTCTATCTGAATTTCAAAACAAAGTTGAATGGAACGTAAGGTACGAGACTCCTGCGGGAAAAGCGTGTCTAGGGAGACCCCGCAGGCGCAAGCCGAGGAGGCTCCCCGACCGCCCGCGGAAAGCGAGTGCCTGAAGTGGAAATCAACGTCGTATTTAAATTACCTTTTACTTACTCATCGTTAAAATTTTGAAAAGGGAGTGGCCGCGGGAGATTCCTTATAGGCGGAATTTCAAAACGGAAAACGGTACGTTAAATAATCGAAGAATGATGAGCAGGACGTACGGCTTGTATCTCTTTCTTCTTACCTTTAAAATAGGGACAGAAGCAAACAGGAGGAATTAATAAGTGAAGTCTACCCCAGTTGAACAATTATTTTATGAATTTGATGAAACAGCTCAAATATTGCAAAGTGAACTATCATGTACGTATCTGGACGCCTTGGGCGAAACGGGCGAGAATTTCTTCCAAGGGAAAGTCCTGCAGGATGAAATCAGTGAAGTATCGAAGAAAAGGTTAGCGAAGCATTATGCAGATTTTTCACCAGAGAAATATGAGAAGGAAGCAATCCGTAAAGCGTATCAGCTTGCCATTTTAAAAGGCATGCAGCAGAGCGTTCAGCCGAATCATCATATGACTCCTGATGCAGTCGGCATGTTCGTCAGCTATTTAGTCGGTAAATTCACCAAGGACCAAAAAGAGATAGTCATGCTCGATCCAGCCATTGGGACGGGGAACTTACTATTTGCGATCATGAATCAGCTTACTGATAAGAACATCGCTTCATATGGTGTCGAGATTGATGAAACCTTGATCAGGCTTGCTTATGCTGGTGCCAACCTGCAAGAACATCCACTGGAATTTTTCAATCAGGACAGCTTGGAGCCACTTTTCATCGATCCTTCAGATGTTGTGGTCAGTGATTTGCCGATTGGTTATTACCCGAATGATGTGCGTGCAGCTGAATATGAATTGAAGGCCGACAAGGGACATTCGTATGCACATCATTTGTTTATTGAACAAGGTGTTAAACACGCGAAGGATGGCGGACACCTATTCTTCATTGTCCCGAATAACCTGTTCGTCTCGGAGGAAGCTCCGAAACTCAATGATTTCCTGAAGAAGCATACACATATCCAAGGGATGGTGCAACTGCCGCTTTCCATGTTCAAGAATGAATCGGCTGCCAAAAGCATCTTGATCCTTCAAAAGAAAAAAGAGGGGATCGAAGCTCCGAAGAAGGCATTGCTTGTACAACTTCCGAAGTTGTCGGATTTCGAAGCGACAAGGTCTGTCATGCAACAGATGGATGATTGGTTTAAAGAGGAAAAATAATCAATGAAAGCTGATGCCTCAGGCATTGGCTTTCATTTTTTTTTGAAGGAATGATTATTGCAATTCTTCGTTATCATTTGGTTGTAATCGCATGCCATGATAAGATTGTACTATACACAGCACGTTTCATTGAGATGAATATGGAGGAACTAACTTAGAGTAAAGGAGCAGGAGCGATGTCAAAAGTCATGGCTATTAATGCGGGCAGCTCTTCATTGAAGTTTCAGCTTTTTGAGATGCCTAGTGAAAAAGTAATTACAAAAGGTATTGTAGAAAGAATCGGCTTGAAAAATTCCGCATTCACTTTAAGCGTCGAAGGCGAAAATGTTTCTGAAACGGTGGATATACCCAATCATGAAGTGGCTGTAGGGCTTTTATTGAAAAAGCTTATTGACCATCGCATCATTGACTCCTTTGAAGAGATAGATGGCGTAGGGCATCGGGTGGTGCATGGCGGCGAGGTATTCAGTGACTCGGTCTTGATCACGGAGGATGTAATAGAGGAAATCGAAAAGCTTTCCGAGTTGGCGCCCCTTCATAATCCAGCCAATATCACCGGAATCCAAGCCTTCAGGCGAATACTTGATGATGTGCCAGCGGTTGCGGTATTCGATACGGCCTTCCATCAAACGATGGCAGCAGGTTCCTATTTGTACAGCTTACCTCTTGAATATTATGAAAAGTACGGAATTAGGAAGTATGGGTTTCATGGTACTTCACATAAATATGTATCGCAGCGTGCTGCCGAAATGATTGGCCGCCCAATTGAACAGCTTCGATTGATATCCTGCCATTTAGGGAATGGTGCAAGCATTACGGCCATAAAGGGAGGCAAATCGATTGATACATCAATGGGGTTTACTCCCTTGGCCGGTGTTACCATGGGAACGCGGTCAGGGAACATCGACCCTGCACTGATTCCTTATATCATGGAGAAGACGGGAAAAACTGCAGATGAAGTGCTGGATGTCCTGAATAAGGAAAGCGGCATGCTAGCCCTTTCCGGATTTTCCAGCGACCTGCGCGATATTCAAGTTGAAGCGGATAAAGGAAATGAGCGGGCTGAACTCGCACTTAAAGTATTTGCAGATCGGATTCATAAGTACATTGGCTCCTATTCAGCTAAAATGGGAGGTGTGGACGGCATCATTTTTACAGCGGGCATCGGTGAAAACAGTCAAAAGATTAGAGGGCGTATCTTGGAGGGACTTGAATTCATGGGGGTATATTGGGATAAGGATCTCAATCATACCAAGGGCAAGGAAGCGTTCATCAATACACCTTATTCACCTGTCAAAGTCATGGTCATCCCAACCAATGAAGAAATCATGATTGTCAGGGATACCGTGAAAATAGCTTTGAAAGAAACCTGGAAAGCATGACTTCCTGTTTTTTTTATAATGATCTCCTTATCTCTTTGGTAAGGGGGTCTTTCCAGTGAATGAAGTCTATCAATTTTCACCAGCGGAATTCGACTTCTCATTGATATTATGTACTGGCAACCCATATCCTTGAACGCCGGATCGCCATCATCCATTCTGAGAAATGCTTCTTTCTATGGTATACTTAAGGGAGAATCCACCAATTCTGTACATAGGAGGCTTGATGCATGGAATTCACGAACCGGGAAATGAAAGTTTGGAATGAAATTAGTGAATGGCAGGAAAAACTCTATCAATATGAGCCAACGGATCTTGCTGCATTGTATGATAAATGGTTGGAGCAGGGGTTTGCCCTGCTACCGGAAAACGTCCAACAACAGTTTTTTGAAAAGCTTGATACTTGGCTTTTTCATTTGCATGCCATGGTTCAGAGCTCACAAGTTCAAATAGATGCAAGAGAGCGGATTTTAGCATCTGCGCGCGTGTTTAATGAAGAAATCGAAACGTTGAGTGATTTGAATCACTTATCGATCGATCAGTTGAATTACATAGCCAATCAGCATATCGCTAAGCATCGCTTATATTCTTTTGCACAAGGCGGGATGAGCGGATCAGGAGGCCTGCTTTTGCTGGGGAGCGATATTCCGGCCATGACCGTCATCAATGTCAGGATCGTACAGCTGATTGCGATGTCTTATGGTATCGAGGTGAATACACCGTTTGAAATGATGCTGGCCCTTAAGGTATTCAATGCAGGAGCGATGCCAAAGAGGCTCCAAGGAATAGCCTGGGAAGAATTGATCCGTGAGGTACAGACAGCAGAAGATGACTATTTTTATTTAGGAATCGAAGAATTGACAAACCCTACCTGGATGGAACAGCCGCTCAAGCAGCTGTTGAAAGCATTATCCATTGCCGTTTTCCGCAAAAAACTGGTTCGGGGCATACCGTTCATCAGCATGGCCATCGGGGCTGGATCCAATTATCAAATGACCCGGAATGTCAGTGAATTTGCCCAGAAGTTCTATCAATATCGTTATTTACTGGAAAAGAAGGCTGATGGAGAATGAGTGTCAAGAATCATAAAAAAGCCGTCACGGAGGCAGTTCGCTGCATGGTGATAACCGTCAGCGATACGCGCGATGAAGAAACGGATAAAAGCGGGGCACTGATGAAGGAATTATTGAAATCGAGTGGTCATGAAGTGACGGAATATGTAATCGTTAAGGATGAGCGGAAGGCGATTCAGGATGCGGTCACTTCTGGCAGTCAAAGCGGCATGGTTGATGTCATATTAACAAATGGGGGCACTGGCATCGCCAAAAGGGATTTAACGATCGAGGCGGTCAAAGAATTGATGACCAAGGAAATACCCGGTTTTGGCGAGATTTTCCGTATGCTCAGCTATCAAGAGGATATCGGGGCGGCTGCCATTCTATCCAGGGCAATTGCCGGAGTCGTGAACAACAAAGCGGTTTTTTCCACCCCAGGTTCATCAGGGGCGGTTCGGCTTGCAATGAATAAATTGATACTTCCGGAATTGGGACATGTCGTCGGTGAACTTCGCAAGGATTTATAAGAGGGATGCAAAAAAAGCCACAGTTTTAAACTGTGGCTTTTTTTGCATGGAATAGGCCTTAATTATGCATCTTTTCCGTCACGGCTTGATTGGCACGATACCAAAGCCATAAATCATTGATGATGGAAGCAAGTTCCGCAATTTCGGAATTGAGCTGGCATGATTTGGCGAAATTACTCTCATCGGAGAGCCGAAACTGCTTTCGGTTTATCGTGGATTCCAGTTCCTTGATGCGGTCCGGAATGCTTCCCCTGATATTCTCCCAATGTACGAGTATTTGCTGCTGCTCGCCTTTTGTATATTCATCCCACTCCAAATTCAAATCAGGAATGGAGATGCCGAGCCTTTCATCATAGATAAATAGTTCTCTCATATGCCCTCCGCTTTTCGATTTATCATACTCCTAGTTTACTATATTCTCGCGGAAGCATCCAATGTGTAAATTCCCTGAAAATAATAGGGGATTATTTAGCGAAATCTTTAAAATACCCCTTGTATTTCATTAATAAAGATGATAAAGTACTAATCATAGAATGAATAAAAATAACAAACGATGAATTTTTATTCACACGAAAGGACGATGGAAATGGAAAATCAAAAAGTTGTTTTAGCATATTCCGGAGGTTTGGATACTTCCGTTGCAATTAAATGGTTACAAGATCAAGGGTACGAAGTTGTGGCATGCTGCTTGGATGTCGGAGAAGGAAAAGATTTGGACTTCATTAAGGAAAAAGCGATCACTGTTGGTGCGGTAAGTTCATATGTCATTGATGCGAAGGACGAATTCGCTGATGAATTCGCATTGACGGCTCTTCAGGCACATACTTTGTATGAAGGGAAATATCCATTGGTATCAGCTTTATCACGTCCGCTGATCGCGAAGAAATTAGTGGAAGTGGCTGAAGCGGAAAACGCGGTTGCCGTTGCGCACGGTTGTACGGGAAAAGGAAATGACCAAGTGCGTTTCGAAGTATCAATCTCCGCATTGAACCCTAATTTGCAAGTTCTTGCACCTGTTCGTGACTGGAAATGGTCTCGTGAAGAGGAGATTGAATATGCAGCGAAAAATGGCATTCCCGTTCCGATTGGCATGGCGAGCCCGTTCTCGATTGACCAAAACCTTTGGGGAAGAAGTAACGAATGCGGAATCCTGGAAGATCCTTGGGCAGCTCCGCCGGAAGAGGCCTATGATTTGACTACAAGCCTTGAATGCACGCCAGATACTGCCGATATCATTGAAATTGGTTTTGAACAAGGTGTGCCGGTTACATTGAATGATAAAAACTATAAATTGGCTGACCTGATCGTCGAGTTGAATCAAATTGCCGGCAAACACGGAGTTGGACGTATCGATCACGTTGAAAATAGATTAGTAGGGATCAAATCACGTGAAGTCTATGAAGCTCCTGGTGCGATGACATTGATAGCTGCACACAAAGAACTTGAAGATATCACGCTTGTTAAAGAACTGGCTCACTTCAAACCGGTGATCGAGAAGAAAATGACTGAATTGATTTATGAGGGACTTTGGTTCTCTCCGCTTCAAAAAGCTTTGGCTGCATTCCTGAAAGAAACACAAGTGAATGTAACGGGTACGGTACGTGTGAAACTATTCAAAGGTCATGCGATTGTTGAAGGAAGAAAATCCGAGTACTCCCTATATGACGAAAAATTGGCTACCTATACAAAAGCGGACGAATTCGATCATGATGCAGCAGTTGGATTCATTAAGCTATGGGGACTTCCAACGAAAGTGAACAGCATGGTCAATAGCAAGAAGGTGACCGTGTGAGCAGCAAGCTTTGGGGAGGAAGATTTACGAAATCTGCCGA
Organism: Peribacillus sp. FW305-BF15; assembly: GCF_058783805.1. Lineage (NCBI taxonomy): Bacteria > Bacillati > Bacillota > Bacilli > Caryophanales > Bacillaceae > Peribacillus > Peribacillus sp. FW305-BF15. Next base: position 21,980 of record NZ_JBYSYV010000013.1, read on the forward strand.
AGAATGGGTAGATGAGTTCGGAGCTTCCATTTCCTTTGACCAGGAACTTGTCCTTGAAGATATTCAAGGCAGTTTAGCTCATGTAACCATGTTAAAGCAATGCAGCATTTTACCTGAAGAAGATGCGGGTCAGATCATTGCGGGTCTGAAAAGTTTACAGGAAAAAGCTGAGAAGGGTGAATTGACTTTTAAGGTTGAGATGGAAGATATCCACCTCAACCTGGAAAGTATGCTAATAAGCGAAATCGGTCCAGTTGGCGGAAAGCTTCATACAGGAAGAAGCCGTAATGACCAAGTTGCAACCGACCTTCATCTGTATATGCGGAACCAAACGAAAGTGATTCTGGAACTCATCAATGATTTGCAAATAGCGATTTTGGGACAATCCAAGAAAAATGTGGAAACACTGATTCCAGGTTATACACATTTACAGCGTGCACAGCCCATTTCGTTTGCCCACCATTTAATGGCCTATTTTTGGATGCTTGAGCGTGACAAGCAGCGCTTCACCGAGAGTTTCAAAAGAATCAACATTTCTCCATTGGGTGCTGGGGCATTAGCTGGGACGACTTTTCCGATTGACCGTGCCCTCAGTGCGGAGCTATTGGGGTTTGAGGGAATATACGAAAACAGCCTTGATGCGGTAAGTGATCGTGATTTTGCCATTGAATTCATGAGCAACAGCGCGACAATGATGATGCATTTATCCCGTTTCAGCGAAGAAATCATTCTCTGGTCAAGCCAGGAATTCCAATTCATTGAATTGGATGATGCGTTTTCCACTGGAAGCAGCATCATGCCGCAAAAGAAAAACCCTGATATGGCGGAATTGATCCGTGGTAAAACAGGACGGGTTTATGGGAACCTAACGGGGTTATTGACTGTTTTGAAAGGACTGCCGCTTGCTTATAACAAAGATATGCAAGAAGATAAAGAAGGCGTTTTTGATACGGTTAAGACCATTGTTGGTTCACTTAAAATATTTGCCGGCATGATTTCAACGATGAAAGTGAAAACGGACGTAATGGAAAAAGCAACAAAAAATGACTTCTCGAATGCGACGGAATTAGCTGATTACCTGGCTTCAAAGGGAATGCCTTTCCGTGAGGCGCACGAAGTGGTCGGGAAGCTTGTATTGTTCTGTGTCCAGAATGGCTGCTATTTAGTCGACCTGACCATTGAACAATTCCAGGAAGCTTCCGAGTTGTTTGATCAGGATATTTATGATGCATTAAATCCTTATGAGGCAGTTAAACGCCGTAACAGTGCGGGCGGTACAGGTTTTGCCCAAGTCCTGCTGGCGATTGAAAAAGCGGAAAAACTGGTTAGTGAATAACAGGAAAAAGCTCGTTCACCAATTTGGCGAACGAGCTTTTTATCATTTTCTCTTATTGATTCGTACGCACGACCATTACATCACAGTTTGAATGGCGAACGATGCCTTCCGACACGCTGCCGATAAGGAAACGTTCGACTGCATTAAGGCCTGTTGCACCGCAGACAATTAAATCGATCGAATGCTTTTTCGCTAAATCCCTTGGAATTTGAACTTTAGGAGAACCATAGGCAACTTCTGTTTGGACCTTTGTAATCCCGGAGGCAATGGCTTCCGTTTTATACCTGTCCAAGAGCTCATTGGCAAAGGTTTCAGAGTGATCACGGATAGTCATATCATAAGCTTCGACAGTAGGGAAATTCCTTGTATCCACGATGTGTGTGAGCACAAGGGTAGCGTCACTGAGTTTTGCTAAGTAGATGGCCTTTTTTAAGGCCCACTCTGCTTCTTCCGAGCCGTCCACTGCTACAAGAATATTTTTATAATCTATACTATTCAAGTGAATCTCCTCCTTCTATTTCATTCCTATTATACAATGATTTACCTTATGGATCTGATTTCAATTGTAACAAATTAGCGAATATTTATGCCAATAATCTGGAAATTATATGATTCCAACCTTATTATGATGTGATGAATCATTGCATGACGAATATCTATTCTTTTTACCTTATTTGTTTATTAATGGTAACCTCTAATGTCAGAGGGGAGTTTTTTCTTTGAGTGTTTCAAAAATAGTAAACTATGCATTATATTTATACGTGCTTTTGTATGCTTTGATCTATTACATTTTTATTTCTTACATCAATTTTGTACATGCTACGATCAGTTTAATGAGTATATCAGCACTGCTGCTTCCATTTATTCTATTACTATTTTTTCAAAGGATTTCATGGAAATATACCAATAAGCATAATAAAAGGAAACCCAAAATTAGATTTATAGTCATATCAAGCCTTGGCTTTGCCCTTCTGGTTTTTTGTGTGGTTATGTTAGGGGGAAATGAATCTGAATCAAGGTTCACCACTGAAAGATGGTTAAATGATGTTGAAGGGAGAGTCTACCTGGTAGATGACTTAATCAATGAACATGAATTGATAGGCATGACAAAAGATGAAGTGTTCACGCTTTTAGGGTCTCCAACAGAAATGGAATATTTTAAAGAGGAAGATCATGTTGTTTATTATCTCGGTGACGAGAGGGGAATCATAAGAATAGATAGTGAATGGCTTGTCATTTGGTTTGACGGCAGTGATAAAGCAATGAAGCATGAACTGCGGACCGATTAGTTGATCTGTTGAATAAATACCCCCGTCTTAAATGAAGGCGGGGGTATTCGGATTTCGTTATATTAAATGGTTCATGCATTATCACTTTATGATTTGCAGGCTCTTCGGGAATTTGGTCAAAATCTCACAGCCGGCATCGGTGATCAATAGATCATCTTCAATCCTGACACCTGCAACATTTGGAACATATATGCCAGGTTCGATGGTATAAACCATTCCGGATTGAAGTTCGAGTGAATTCGTTTCAGTCAAGGATGGATACTCATGGACACTGATCCCAAGTCCGTGGCCGAGCCTGTGCGGGAAGAATTCACCGTATCCTTTATCCCTGATGATGTTTCTGGCCGTCAAGTCTATCTCGGAACAGGATACACCAGGTTTACTGGCTGCAACGGCAGCTTCTTGTGCTCTACGTACAGTTTCATATATTTCTGCCTGTTTATCATTGATATCTCCGTAAGCAACCGTTCTAGTAATGTCAGAGCAGTACCCTTCATGAACGACGCCAAGGTCAAAGAGGACAAGGTCGCCGCGCTGAACCTTCGTATTCCCAGGTGTGCCATGCGGGGAAGCGCCATTTTTACCAGTCAGGACCATGGTGGAGAAAGACATTTGGCTCACTCCGGCCTTTTTCAATTCGTATTCAATCGCTGCAAGGATTTCCATTTCCGTTTTACCTTCATGAATTTCGCTGACACCCACTTCAATCGCAAAGTCGGCAAGGCGGCATGCTTCACGGATTTTGACCATTTCATCTTCCGATTTGATCATTCGCATCTTTTGAAGTTTTTCTTCTGCGGAAACAAGCTTCGGTGCTCCGAAGTGTTGTTGGACCTTTTCATAACGTTCCACATTCATATGCTCTTTTTCAATGGCCATTGTATGAATGGTTAAACCGCGATCCTTGACTGCCTGTTTAACTTTTTCCCAAGGGTTTTCAATGTCGGTGTAACCGATGATATCTCCATCCCATCCAGCTTGTTTAGCATCCGGAACTTCCATCTGCGGGCAGACAAGGAAAGGTTCGGCATTTGCAAAAATGGCAAGTGCCAGCAGTCTTTCATGAGGATCACTAAAAAACCCGCTCAAATAGAAGATGCTCTCTGTAGATGTAAGTAAAGCGGCTTCAGCCTCATTCGCCTGTAGCCAAGTTTGTAGTTCTTTCAAACGTTCATTCATGACGGTACCTCCATTAATAAGATATAATTACCTTAGCAATATTTAAAAGTATAGTAAATGGGAAAGGCCTAAGAAAGCTACATTAAAAAATTGTTGGTATGGGAAGGGAGCATCAAAAATGAAAGTATCTTTTCATGGACATGCAGTTGTAAAAGTCGAAACGAATGGTAAAACGATTTTAATCGATCCATTCATTACTGGAAACGAATTGACCGATTTGAAGGTGGAAGATGTGAAACCGGATGTGATCATCTTAACACATGGCCATAATGACCACGTCGGTGATACGGTTGAATTGGCCAAAAGGCATGATGCGCTTGTCATCGGCATTGCAGAGATTGCCGATTACCTGGGTGATCAAGGGGTCAGGACCCACGGTATGAGCATCGGCGGAGCTTTCGAGTTCGACTTTGGAAAAGTGAAACTGACACCAGCTTTCCATGGAACGGGATTCAATAATGGAGAGGGGCAAATCATTTATTTAGGAATGCCTGCTGGAATATTGCTTACGATAGAAGGGAAAACGATCTATCATGCAGGGGATACAGCGGTATTTTCCGATATGAAACTGATCGGGGAACGACATCCGATTGACTTGGCATTCTTGCCTATCGGCGACAATTACACCATGGGCCCTGAAGATGCAGCACTTGCAGCGAAATTCCTTCAAGCCAAACAAGTCGTGCCGATTCATTACAATACTTTCCCTGTCATCAAACAGGATCCTGAAAAATTCCTCGACCTGCTTGAAGAGGAAAATGGACTGATCATGGAAGCCGGGGATGAAATAGACTTTTAAAAGGAGCGGGAGCCTGCAGGGGCTTCCGTCAGACTATAGATAGGCTCGATGATAATGGAGTGTGTCGACAGTTTTTTTTAGGTTTGTAAAATTTGACCGTTTCTTTCCACTGCAGGCACTCGCTTTCCACTGCAGGCACTCGCTTTCCGCGGGCGGTCCAGGAGCCTCCTTGGCGCTTTTGCGCGTGCGGAGTCTCCCTGGACTCGCATTCCCGCAGGAGTCTCGCACACCCGCTCCAATCAACTCTGCATTAATACTAAGAGAGAAACCCAATTGCCCTCAGTTTTGGAAGGTTTGTAAGTTGACTGTTTCTTTCTCCATTAAGACTTAACAATTTATATTCGCCTTTACTAAAGACTTTTTGTTTTTTATTAGAAAAGGAGAACTTTAGGAAAATAAGTCAAGTTCATTATTTTACATATACACTTCCGTATATCTCATATCGAGATAGCGTCCAGTTTCCAAAATCTAATGCATGGGAAAGTCGTGGTTGTTGGTGCGTTTGTCTGCACCGCTGTGGACCAAGTGATGATTGGTGTTTTACCAATACTACTGCTTCCTGTTTTCCTTGCAAACTACCTCGTACAGTGAGTTTCTTTTCTAAACTTCATTTTTATTTCTGACACTTCTTTATTATCTGTCTGTTTAGAATCATTTTCCTCTCCATTGACTGCCACTTTAGTATCTGCTTCGGAACATCCATCTATAGTTAGGGCGCTCAAAGCAACTATTATTGAATGGATATGTTTAACAAAACTCCTCCTTATGTATATCGAGTAAATTCACTCCTCTTTTATGAAAAAAGAATCCATACAAAGTGAATCTAACTGAAAGTAAACTCTCGCTCAGCAGCCAAGTCTTTTTTCCTTTCGCAGGCATAAAATGAATAGATGAAAAAAAAGGGGGGATTGGATGAAACAGAGGTTATTACTGTGTTTGCTTTTATGCGGTGTGATGCTGTATTATGCCGTGCCGCGCTTGTCGTTGGAAAGTGGCGGTCTGGAGGGTCTGTTTGCCGGCTCCTGGCTGTTGTTTGCATTGTTGGCGGTAGCTGGAAACTTGACGGGCATACTATATTCTCCTAAGAAACAAAAGGTAAAGCGCCAGCCGGAATACAAAAGGTTGCGCCAATACTAGTAGTTGTTTGATAAACTGGGCTCTTTGACCTTATAATGGGTAATAGGAATACCGTGAAAAGGGTGAAGCGCTTGGCTACAAAGCATGAACAAATATTGAAACATATCGATGGGCTCCCTGTCGGCGAGAAGATTTCCGTCCGTCAAATTGCGAAAGCATTGAATGTTAGTGAAGGTACGGCATACCGGGCAATTAAAGAGGCGGAGAACCAGGGCTACGTGAGCTCGATTGAGCGGGTAGGCACGATCCGCATTGAGAAAAAGAAAAAAGAGAATATTGAAAAGCTCACTTTTGCAGAGGTAGTCAATATTGTTGACGGACAAGTTCTTGGAGGGAAAACGGGACTTCATAAGACATTAAATAAATTCGTCATCGGGGCGATGAAGCTGGATGCCATGATGAGATATACAGGGGCAGGAAACCTGCTGATCGTCGGGAACCGTACACAGGCCCATGAGCACGCGTTAAAAGCGGGTGCAGCGGTGCTGATCACCGGGGGATTCGATACCGAAGAGCCCGTTAAAAGGTTAGCCGATGAATTGGAGATGCCAGTCATCTCAACGAGTTACGATACATTTACCGTCGCAACGATGATCAATCGGGCGATTTATGACCAATTGATCAAAAAGGAAATCTTGCTGGTGGAGGATATTTTGACACCCGTACAGGAAACGACCTTTTTGACCGTGGGTGACCGGGTTCAGACCTGGCATGAACTGAATCAGGAATCGGGGCATAGCCGTTTCCCTGTTGTCGATGACAATATGAAGGTTCAAGGAATGGTCACATCAAAAGATATCATCGGACAGGAAGAGATGACGCTCATCGATAAGGTGATGACGAAAAACCCGATGACCGTAGGCGATAAAATGAGTGTGGCATCTTCTGCACATATGATGGTTTGGGAAGGGATCGAGTTAATCCCGGTCGTGAATGACAGTCATATCCTAAAGGGTATCGTGAGCAGGCAGGATGTGCTGAAGGCATTGCAAATGAGTCAAAGGCAGCCTCAGGTCGGCGAAACGATCGACGATACGATCACCAGCCAGCTTGTGATGACTTCGAATCGCGGCAAGGGCGAGGAAGTGTATAACTATGGAGTCACCCCGCAGATGACCAATTACCTTGGTACCATTTCAAGCGGTGTGTTCACGACATTGGTCACCGACTCGGCAAATCGAGCACTTAGAAGCTATAAGCGCGGTGACTTGGTCGTGGAAAACATGACGATCTACTTCATCAAGCCAGTCCAGATCGACAGTACGCTTGAAATCCATCCGCGTGTCCTTGATGTAGGACGTAAATTCGGAAAAGTCGATGTCGAGGTGTTTAACCAAGGCAAACTTGTCGGCAAGGCGATGTTGACTTGTCAATTGCTGGACCGATCATGAAAAATAAAAAGGATAATCGAAATTCGATTATCCTTTTTGATTTGCAGCTTCTTCGATTGCATGCGGCAAATAAAATTTATACATTTTATAGCCGCCCCAAATACTGAATAAGCCAACGAAGATGAAAACGGCGGCAATGATATAAGTGATGGTCGTGTGGAATAGAAAAAGCTGATTGATTCCGAATAGTGCGACAAACGCACCGAGGGCAATGGAAGACTTCCCTGAAATCCACTTTTTCTCCATCGGCATTCTGGTTCGGACCGATTTGATTTTATAAAACAGATAGACCCCCAGTGAAAGAACGATCAAGGTGACAAGAATAGGCATCGTTTGAAATTCCCCCAATTTAACATATGTACCTTTTTATTGTAGCGGGAAATGAAAGAGAATGCCACAGTAAACAAGATGAGACTTCCTATTTCCGCAATTTTTTGATTAAATGAAATATATCATCTTTATAAGGCTCGATAATACATATGTTAAGGGGAGATCAATATGAAAGCTGAAATATTAGCAGATATAAAGCGTTATGATACTATCATTCTCCATCGTCATGTCCGTCCAGATCCGGACGCTTATGGTTCACAGGGGGGATTGGCGGAAATCCTGAAAGCATCTTTCCCCGAAAAGCGAATTTATACGGTCGGGAAAGAGGAACCGTCATTGAATTATTTAAGAAGGCTCGATGTGATTTCGGATGAAACATATCAAGGTGCCTTGGTCATCGTTTGTGATACCGCAAATACGGACCGGATTTGTGATGCACGTTACACGATGGGGGATAAACTGATTAAAATCGATCATCATCCTAATGAAGATCCATATGGGGATATGCGTTGGGTCGATACATCGGCAAGTTCCGCAAGTGAAATGATTTACGAGTTTTACCAGTTCGGTAAAGAGCAGGGCTTGAAGATGAGTGATGAAGCGGCACGCCTTCTATATGCAGGCTTTGTTGGCGATACAGGTCGTTTCCTATTCCAAAGCACGACTGAAAAGACATTTGCCTATGCCAGTGAATTGATTCACTATTCGTTCTCCCGCCCGCAGTTATATCAGGAGATGTATGACGTCGAGGAAAGCATAGTCCGGTTGAATGGATATGTGCTGCAGCATTTTGAAATCCTTCCATATGGAACGGGGAAAATGATCATCACGAAAGATATACTTGAAAAATTCAATGCTTCCACATCTGAGGCATCGCAGCTCGTTTCCTCGCTAGGTTCGATTAAAAATGTTAAGTCATGGGTCTTTTTCATTGAAGAGGATCAAGAAATCAGGGTTCGTTTCCGTTCTAAAGGACCGGTCATCAATACGATTGCCCGTAAATATAACGGCGGAGGCCACCCGTTTGCAGCAGGGGCTTCGATCTATTCTTGGGATGAAGTGGATAATATCCTTGCCGACATGGAAGAGTTGAATAAAGCGGAATGATAAAAACTAAAAGACCAAATCACAAATGATTTGGTCTTTTAAATTCGGTGGTTATTCACCTATCCTTAAGAAGTAGTCCTTTTTAGTTTGATTTCTATATTCATTTTCGTATAAAACATGATTTCAACGACTTCAAGTCGATAGCGCTTTTTATTGATGGTCATGATCTTATTTTCTATCGACTTTTTCAACAGCACTTTTCCGTCATAGACACTGGCGACATCTTTGGCGAGAAGAGAGGATAGGTCGTCCTCAATCACATCCTCCGCTTCTGCAATACTCAACTGATCCAGACTGTATTTTTCATTCGTGATCGTTACTTCCACTTCCTGAATCGTCAGGATTTCCTCGTTTTTCTCGTTCAATTTTTTATAATCCTGCTCCCAAATTGCGATTTTCCCGTTTAAATCCTTGATTTCTTCTCTTTGTTCGTGAAGGGACCGGATCTGCTTCTCCTGCTGGACGCCATGCATATAAAAGAAAATCACCCAGCTGATCAATCCGCCAAGTGCGGCCCCGGCAAAAAAACGCTGCCAGGTGGGAGTCCGGTGATAGGGAGGAATCCTCATGGTGAAATATGCTCCTGCGTGAACCAGTTGATGATCAGTGCTCCTGTCTGTGCCCCTCCAAGTGCAGAGAGTATCAATAGGACCTGCTTGACTATATCCTTCGTTTCCCCGTGGAAAATACCGCGTTCAAAATTATAGACCATATCAAAAGTTCCCCCGATCGCAGCGACAATCGCCCAAATACGAAGGCTGTCCGACAGCCGGAATACAGTCGTCATCGGGGCTTGTCCAGTAAAAAACGCGGCGAGGCCCCCGATTATCGAGCCGCCAAGCAATACGCCAAGCGATATGAAAAAGCTGTTGAGGAAGGCTGGAACAAAGGCTTCATTCATATATCATCATCCTTTTTTGCTTGATATTCTTCTATTCCATTTATATGGGATGTTCAGAGGTATTATGATAGTCGCCGGAAATCAGGAGGTTAAATTGCATTGGTAATGAGAACATATTTTCTTTTTTTGAAATAAACACTATAATGAAAAGAAACATGCCTTACAAAGGTGGGAGAAAAAAACGTGTATACTCATCTCCATATTCAGAGCGGATACAGCCTGCTGACAAGTACGGTGAAGATCACTGAACTTGTGGCCAAAGCGAAAGCGGATGGCTGTACAAGTCTTGCCTTAACCGATCGAAATGTTATGTACGGTTCGGTCTATTTTTATAAAGAATGCAAAAAGCAGGGCATAAAGCCGATCATCGGCATACTTGCGGATGTCCTTGATGAACGGGAATCGCCACATGGACTTCTTTTATTGGCAAAGAGTCTGCAAGGATATCAAAACCTGCTTAAAATAAGCAGTGCCATAAAAACGAAATCCCCGTCAGGCATTCCAATGAATTGGCTTAAAGCCTATTCCGGGGGTTTGATTGCAGTCACACCAGGTGCAGAGGGGCAAATAGAAACGCTATTGAGAGAAGAAAACCCTGAAGAAGCCAAACAGGCAGCAGGGCGATTTCTGCAAATTTTTGGTCATGATAACTTTTATGTATCCATACAGAGACTGTCGATTGCGGATGAGGAAAAAAGTAACGAAGCCATAAGTCAGTTGGCGAGAGATTTAGAGATAAAGATTGTCGCGACGAATCCAGTTTATTATTTGAACGAAAGCGATGCACTCGCTCATGAAGTCTTATTGGCAATCGGAAATGGCGACAAGCTGGCGGATGAGACGCATACGGTTCTTGAATCCGATCAATTTTATTTGAAAAGCCGGTCTCAGATGGCAGAACTATTCCATGACAGACCGGATGCACTCGAAAATACACTGCATATTGCCGCGCAATGCAATCTGGAAATTCCATTTCATCGTTCACTTCTTCCTAAGTACCCTACTGAAGATGGAGCCACAGCCGAAGAAATGCTCGAAGCCATCTGCTTCCAAGGGCTGAAGAAAAGAGTGCCGGAGCCATCCATTCAATATGAAGAGCGACTAAGATATGAATTGGATATCATCACCAAGATGAAATTCAGCGATTACTTTTTAATCGTTTGGGACTTCATGAAATTCGCTAAGGACCACCAAATCCTGACTGGTCCAGGAAGGGGGTCGGCCGCAGGATCGATGGTCGCTTATGTGCTGTCGATCACGGATGTCGATCCAATCGAACATTCCTTGCTGTTCGAGCGTTTCCTGAATCCGGAACGTGTCTCGATGCCGGATATCGACATTGACTTTCCGGATAACCGCCGTGAAGAAGTGATTGCCTATGTCGCGAAGAAATACGGGGAACTTCATGTAGCACAGATCATTACATTCGGGACATTGGCTGCCAAGGCTGCGTTAAGGGATACAGGACGTGTTTTCGGCCTGAATTCAAAGGAACAGGAAGCGGTATCGAAAATGATTCCAGGCCGTCTGGGCATCACGCTTCCCGAGGCTTTCAAGGAATCGAAAAGACTTAGGGAATTCGTTAATGAGAGTGACCTGAATCAAAAACTATTTCAAACCGCGTTATTGCTTGAAGGGCTGCCTCGCCATGCTTCGACACATGCCGCCGGCGTCGTCATCAGTGACCAGGCACTGACCGGGCATATCCCGATTCAGGGAGGGCATGACGGCATCCACCTGACTCAATATCCAATGGACCTTCTCGAAGAACTGGGACTTCTTAAAATGGATTTTCTTGGACTCCGCAATTTAACGCTCATCGATAATATTTTAAATAACATTAAAAAAGGAACAGGGAAAAAGCTCGACTTGTCCCATATTCCGATGGATGATCCCGAGACGCTGGCCACTTTAGGCAGAGGCGAAACAACCGGGGTGTTCCAATTTGAATCGGATGGCATCCGAAAGGTTTTGATCAAGCTGAAACCGAACCGATTCGAGGATATCGTTGCGGTCAATGCCCTATATCGTCCAGGTCCGATGGAAAATATACCGCTGTTCATCGAGCGAAAACATGGACTTGCTTCGATTGATTACCTTCACGAGGATTTGAAGGATATCCTCGAGCCTACATATGGGGTCATCGTATATCAAGAACAAATCATGCAAATCGCCTCCCGTTTAGCCGGGTTTTCATTAGGGGAGGCTGACCTGCTCCGACGTGCCGTTTCGAAGAAGAAGAAGGATGTTCTGGATCAAGAGCGGCAGCATTTCGTGAGCGGCGCATTGAAACAAGGATACTCCGAAAAAACGGCAGATGAGATTTATTCCTTGATTGTCCGCTTCGCTAACTATGGATTCAACCGAAGTCATGCGGTGGCGTATAGCTTCATCGCTTATCAGCTGGGTTACTTGAAAACCCACTATCCGGAATATTTCATGGCAGCACTTTTGACATCGGTTGTCGGGAATGATGAAAAGATTTCGCAATATATCCGAGAAGCAAAAAAGAAAGGGATAGCGGTTCTGCCTCCCTCGATTAACCGGAGCGGTTACCCGTTTTTACCGGAAAAGGAAGGGATCCGTTATAGCCTTGGAGCCATAAAAGGGATAGGCGGGACGGTCCTAAAAGATATCTTCGCTGCAAGGCGTCAGAAGAAGTTCGCAGATTTATTCGATTTCTGTTTGCGCGTTTCGGGGAAAATCGTAAATAGAAAAGTGTTGGAGGCGCTTGTCCATTCAGGTGCATTTGATGAATTCGGTGAAGACCGGGCAACATTGTTGGCGAGCTTGGACGTAGCGATCAATCATACGGAATTGGTTAATCCGGATGATGACCTATTCGATATGTTTTCGGATGGCGAGTTTTCACTCAAACCGAAATACCACCGGGTCGATCCTATCCCAATCGAGGACAAACTCTCGTTGGAAAAAAGCGCATTGGGGCTTTATCTATCGAATCATCCTGTGACAAGCTACAGAGAACTTTTTCAGCACTTCGGCTGTTTGACTATAGATGAAGCTATTAATATAAAGGAATCGAAAGTCTTACTTGGCGCTTACATTACGTCGGTTAAAACCATAAGGACAAAAAAGGGCGATGTGATGGCTTTCTTGAGCGTCAGTGATGAAGAGGGGGATATTGAAGCGGTCGTTTTTCCAAATGTTTATAAAAACCACTCTGCCGACTTGAATCATGGACAACTCGTTATGCTGCAAGGGACATTGGAAGAGCGGGATGGAAAAACACAGCTGCTGATCCGGAGCGTATACCCGCTTGAAAAAGTGAAGCAGATGAAAGAGGAAAAAAACGGCACGATATTCCTGAAAATTGAGGCTGGCAAGCAAACGAAGGATACACTGCAAAAAATAAAAAAAATTTTAATGCAGCATAGCGGTGAAACCAAGGTCATGCTTTTTTACGAGAGGGAAAACCGCTATGTACAGCTATCTTATTGGGATTGGGTCAATCCTACAGATAGACTGATGCAGGCATTATTTGACTTGGTGGGAAAAGGGAATGTGGTTTACAAGAAAGAATAACTGTTTTACAACTTTAATAGTTATGTTATATTGAAAACAGGCCGCTGTGGTCTGACCACTAGATTTCAGCATAATTTCAGCATATAAGATAATGGGTTACCCAATTTGTTTTAGGAGTGAAACTATGACATTAAGAGAAGAAGCATTACATATGCACCGCTTGAATCAAGGAAAATTAGAAACAGTTTCGAAAGTGCCGGTTAGGAACGCAGTAGATTTAAGCCTGGCTTATTCTCCTGGTGTCGCAGAACCGTGTAAAGATATTTACGATAAGCCGGAAACCGTTTATGACTATACAATGAAGGGAAATACGGTTGCCGTCATTTCTGATGGAACGGCTGTTTTGGGACTTGGAAACATCGGTCCGGAAGCTGCTATGCCGGTCATGGAAGGAAAAGCCGTTTTATTTAAAAGTTTCGCCGGAGTGGACGCTTTCCCGATTTGTTTAAAAACGACGGATGTGGACAAAATTGTAGAGACCGTTAAATTACTCGAACCGACTTTCGGTGGAGTGAACTTAGAAGACATAGCCGCACCAAATTGTTTTGAAATTGAAGAACGACTCAAAAAAGAAATGAATATTCCTGTTTTCCATGATGATCAGCACGGTACAGCCATTGTTACTGTTGCCGGTCTTGTGAACGCGTTACGACTGGTGAATAAATCAATGTCAGAAATTAAAGTGGTAGCGAATGGCGCAGGCGCTGCGGGCATTGCCATCATTAAATTGCTTTATAGCTATGGAGTTCGCGACATCATCATGTGTGATACGAAGGGTGCCATTTATGAGGGCCGTTCGACAGGTATGAATGATACAAAAGAACAAGTGGCGAAAGTGACCAATCGAAATAAGGTTTCAGGGCCTTTGGAATCTGTCATTGAAAACGCTGATGTATTTATAGGAGTTTCTGCCGCAGGTGCATTGACAAAAGAAATGGTTTCTTCGATGAATCGGGATGCGATCATTTTCGCGATGGCTAATCCAGATCCGGAAATCATGCCGGAAGATGCAAAAGCAGCGGGTGCCAAGGTTGTTGGAACTGGCCGTTCGGATTTCCCGAATCAGGTCAATAACGTCCTTGCTTTCCCAGGGATTTTCCGAGGGGCCTTGGATGTACGTGCGACTCATATCAATGAAAAAATGAAGGTTGCTGCAGTAAAAGCCATTGCTGGATTAATACAGGAGCATGAGTTGAACGAGGACTACGTGATCCCTGCTCCATTTGATGCGAGGGTGGCACCTGCCGTTGCGGCTGCTGTTGCCAAGGCAGCGATGGAAACCGGAGTAGCTAGAATCAATGTAGATCCAGAGGAAATTAAAGAAAAAACAAAGAAATTAGCGATCATTGGAAAAAGTGAGGAATAATTAATTTGGCAGGTCGTACTTCTTCATCCAAAATTTATCTCGATGTCGTTGAGAGCCTACGTAGCATGATTGAAGCGGACAGCCTCCTGCCGGGAGATAAAATCCCATCAGAACGGGAGTTATCGGATCGTTTTAATGTTGGGCGTTCCTCTGTCCGTGAAGCATTGCGTGCCTTAGAGCTATTAGGCTTAATAGAAACAAGGCGTGGTGAAGGGACGTTTATCAGGGATTTCCAGGAGCATAAGCTAGTCGAGCTTCTGGGAACCTTTTTTTTGCAAGATAAAAAAGTACAAGAAGATTTGTCTGAGACGAAAAGGCTGATTGAAATAGACTGTTTGCGGATCGTCGCCTTTTTCGCTACGGCTGAGGACATCAAAAGATTAATGGCCTGGGTCAAAGCGGATATGTTTCATGATGATGATTTCTTTTTAAGAATTGCCATTTTGAATCGCAATCGATTGCTGGAAAGAATTTGGCGCATTGTCAACAGCTATGCTAGAACATCAGAGATGGTACAGGGTAATGTGAAAAAAGAAGACTATCTGGCACTTCTTACATATTTGCTCGAACGTGATGAAGAAAAAGCCATCGAAACGTATCTTATTAGAATTAGAAATATGTCGAAGGGCGAATGACACCTTTTTACACGATACTAATTTTATTTCTGATATAGTTTGTACCAAGTATCATAAAATAGATAATTGGTGGTAAAGGGAGGATTAAGCTTGCTTAAAGAGCTATTTGCGAAGTCTAAGAAGAAATATGCAACGGTTCCTTTAGATCGGGAGAAACAAGATGTACCAGAAGGAATCATGACAAAGTGCACCGGCTGTAAAAAAATCATGTATACAAAAGAATTGGTGAAAAACAAGAAAGTCTGTCTGCATTGCGGGTACCATCATCCGATGTCTTCCCATGAGCGCATCGAATTTTTATTCGACGCAGGCACTTTTAATGAATTTGATAAAGAAATGATTTCCGTTAACCCGCTTGATTTTCCGGATTACTTAGAAAAACTGGAAAAAGATAGAAAGAAAGCCAAGATTAATGAGGCGGTTGTCACAGGAGTCGGAAGCATCAATGGCTACCAAGTTTCAACTGCCATCATGGATTCGAATTTCCGGATGGGAAGCATGGGATCCGTTGTTGGCGAAAAAATTACCCGTGCCATTGAACGTGCTGGTGAATTGAAGATTCCGTTCATCATATTTACGGCATCTGGCGGCGCCCGCATGCAGGAGGGTGTTTTGAGCTTGATGCAGATGGCAAAGACAAGTGCAGCACTCAAGATGTTCAGCAATGAAGGCGGACTGATCATATCAATGATGACCCATCCTACCACAGGCGGGGTTTCGGCAAGTTTCGCGTCACTTGGTGATATTAATCTAGCCGAACCTGGAGCACTTATTGGTTTTGCGGGACGAAGAATCATTGAGCAGACGATTCGTGAAGAGCTTCCTGAAGATTTCCAAACGGCTGAATTCTTGTTGAAGCACGGTCAATTGGATGCGGTCGTCAAACGTACGGAAATGAAGGAAACCTTGACGACGATCCTTAAAATCCATGCCCCGGGCGGTGAGTGGTTATGATTTACGAATTAGAGTTCGAGCGTCCCATTACGGACCTGAGAAATAAAATTAAAGAGCTAAAGGCAATCTCGAAGGATGCTGATGTAGACCTTACAGCAGAAATCGAAACATTGGAAAAGCGTTTAGAGAAGCTGGAAGTGGATATCTACAACCATCTTAAACCGTGGGATCGTGTTCAGATTGCCCGGCATCCAGCCCGTCCGACGACGCTTGATTACATTCCGCTGTTATTCAATGACTTCATCGAGTTTCATGGAGATCGTTATTATGGGGATGATGAAGCGATTGTTTCTGGAATCGCAGAATTCAATGGACTTGCCGTGACTGTCATCGGTCATCAACGCGGGAAGGATACGAAGGAAAACATCCGTCGTAACTTCGGCATGCCCCATCCTGAAGGCTATCGAAAAGCTTTGCGTCTGATGAAACAGGCTGAAAAATTCAACAGGCCGATTATTTGTTTCATTGATACGAAGGGAGCTTTCCCTGGTAAAGCTGCTGAAGAGCGCGGGCAAAGTGAAGCCATTGCGAAAAACCTTTTCGAAATGGCAGGGCTGAAGGTGCCGGTCATCAGTATTGTCATTGGTGAAGGCGGAAGCGGCGGTGCATTGGCGCTTGGCGTCGGAGACCGAATTTTCATGCTTGAGAACTCAACATATTCCGTGATTTCCCCTGAAGGGGCTGCAGCCTTGCTGTGGAAGGATGCCTCTCAGGCTAAGAGGGCTGCGGAAACGATGAAAATTACGGCTCCCGACTTAAACCGCTTAGGAGTCATCGATGAGATCATTCCTGAAGTGAGGGGCGGCGCCCATCGGGATTCGAATTTACAGGCAGAAGCCATCAAGGAAATCCTGAAACGTTCATTCAATGAACTGTTGCCATTGAATAGTGATGATCTAATCAACCAGCGTTATATGAAATTCAAGAAAATCGGTGAATATGAATTTGCAAAACAACAACCTGAGGGCGAACCTAAGGAAGTGGAACAGCATTCATAAACACATTTTGGAAAAGGAAAAACGTGCTGCCTGGGGCAACACGTTTTTTCATCCTTCATTCGTGCATATGCATTACCGAAACGAGTAAAGAATATGGTTTGTGTGTAGAATGTAAAGTTTCACACCATTTTACTTCAATTTCTGAAGAGAATCGGTTAGGCTTATAACATCAAGTATGCATAAGTGAAACAGTTACTGCTTATTGAAGCTTGAAAAAGGGTACAATGATATAGCGAAGCTTAAAATTGATTAGTGCTGTAGAGAGGTGACATTTATGAAAAGAATAGGTGTATTGACAAGTGGAGGAGATTCTCCAGGAATGAATGCGGCAGTCCGAGCAGTTGTCCGGAAAGCAATTTTTCATGAAATGGAGGTCTTCGGTATTTATCATGGCTATCAGGGTCTGATAAATGGCAATATAAAAAAGCTTGAACTTGGGTCGGTCGGGGATATCATTCATAGAGGCGGCACGATGTTACATACGGCTCGCTGTCCGGAATTTAAGACGGAGGAAGGCCAGCTTAAAGCGATTGAACAATTGAATAAACATGGTATCGAGGGCATTGTCATAATTGGTGGCGATGGTTCTTACCGCGGGGCGAGAGCTTTAACGGAAAGGGGTTTCCCTTGTATCGGGGTTCCTGGAACGATTGATAATGACATACCGGGCACGGACTTTACGATTGGTTTCGATACGGCCCTGAATACAGTCATCGATGCTATCGATAAAATTCGGGATACGGCCACTTCTCATGAGAGGACTTATGTGGTTGAAGTGATGGGAAGAGATGCCGGCGATATTGCGCTTTGGGCTGGATTGGCTGGCGGAGCTGAAACGATTCTTTGTCCTGAATATGAATATGAAATAGATGATTTAATTGGAAAGCTGAACCGCGGACATGACCGAGGGAAAAAGCACAGTATCATCATTGTAGCCGAAGGTGTTGGAAGTGCCGTTGATATCTCCAGGAGTATTGAGGCGAAAGCAGGAATTGAAACTCGTGTAACGGTCCTGGGCCATGTTCAGCGCGGGGGATCTCCCTCTGCAAATGACCGGGTATTGGCAAGCCGTCTTGGGGCAAGAGCCGTTGAATTGCTTCTAGAAGGAAAAGGGGGCAGGGCAGTCGGGATCGAACAAAACCAACTTGTTGATTATGATATCATCGAAGCTCTTGCTAAATCGCATACAATTGACAAGAAAATGTATGAATTATCCGCTGAGCTATCCATTTAATCATTTTTATTGACCGATAGGAATCGCTTTTTAGTAATGGGTATTTAAAAGAAGACATAAAACACTGCGCCCCCTGTCTTCAAGAAGTGGACAGGCGGCGAGTAGTTTTCCTTAAAGGAGGATGACACTATGCGTAAAACCAAGATTGTTTGTACGATTGGCCCCGCAAGTGAAAGTATAGAAAAGCTGGTTCAATTAATAGAGGCGGGAATGAATGTAGCACGGCTTAACTTTTCTCATGGAAATCATGAAGAACACGCAGCTAGAATTCGCAATATAAGAGAAGCGAGCGAAAAAACGGGTAAACAGGTTGCCATCCTGTTGGATACAAAAGGACCTGAAATACGGACAAATAATATGGAAAATGATTCTATGGAGCTTATAGCCGGCAACGAAGTCATTATTTCCATGAATGAAGTCCTGGGAACACCTGAAAAATTCTCCATTACCTATGAAGGGCTTCTGCATGATGTTCACCCAGGATCTAAAATCCTTTTGGATGATGGATTGATCGGGCTTGAAGTGTTGAAGATTGATGAGGTCAGAAAAGAAATCCATACGAAAATCTTGAATAGCGGTACACTTAAGAACAAAAAAGGCGTCAATGTTCCAGGAGTTTCGGTTAACCTGCCTGGCATAACGGAGAAAGACGAACAGGATATCCTTTTTGGGATCGAACAGGGTATCGATTTCATTGCTGCCTCATTTGTACGCAGGGCTTCCGACGTGCTTGAAGTAAGTGAATTATTGCAGCAAAATGGTGCGGAACATATTCAAATCATCCCTAAAATCGAAAATCAAGAGGGCGTGGACCGTCTTGATGAGATCTTGGAAGTTTCAGATGGCTTGATGGTGGCACGTGGAGACTTGGGAGTGGAAATTCCTGCAGAAGAAGTGCCATTAGTCCAAAAACAAATGATCAAAAAATGTAATAATGCCGGGAAACCAGTCATAACGGCTACACAAATGCTCGATTCGATGCAGCGTAATCCAAGGCCGACCCGTGCAGAAGCAAGTGACGTGGCCAATGCCATATTTGATGGAACGGATGCAATCATGCTTTCTGGCGAAACAGCTGCTGGAACCTATCCTGTCGAAGCGGTGCAAACGATGCATAACATTGCTTCGCGTGCTGAAACTGCCCTTGATTATCGGGATATATTATCAGTCAGAAGCAAAGTGAACCGTCATAATGTCACGGATGCCATTGGTCAATCCGTTGCCCACACCGCGCTTAATCTTAATGCAGGGGCAATCATCACCCCTACAGAAAGCGGTCATACGGCAAGGATGATTTCCAAATACCGCCCTAAAGCACCGATCATTGCGGTTACATCCAATGATCATGTTACAAGAGGGCTTGCATTGGTTTGGGGAGTCTATCCGCAGATTGGTCCAAAAGCAACGACTACCGATGAAATGCTTCAAACCGCAATAGATGAAAGCCTGCATTCCGGCTTAGTTTCCCATGGGGATTTAGTCGTCATTACAGCCGGTGTGCCTGTAGGTGAAACAGGTACGACTAACTTGATGAAAATTCATGTGTTAGGAGAGGTTCTTTTGAAGGCTCAAGGAATCGGCAGGAAATCAGCTAAAGGTGAAGTGGTTATCGCTAAGAATGCCAAGGAAGCTTTGGAAAAAGTGAAGGAAGGCTCTGTATTGGTTACGATCGGTTCTGACCGCGAAATGATGCCGGCAATTGAAAAGTGTGCGGCATTGATTACGGAAGAAGGCGGTTTGACAAGCCATGCAGCTGTTGTGGGAGTCACATTGGGCATACCGGTAATCGTTGGGGCGGAGGACGCGACCAAGGTTTTCACGGATGGTCAAAGAATAACGGTCGATGCAGGTCGTGGAGTCATTTATGATGGACATGCAAACGTTCTGTAAAACGAAATTTTGGCTGATTCCTTGCCAATGAGGTAAGATGGATGTACCGCACCAGAAATGGGCTGTGCAGGAGGAATGAAGATGAAATATTTTTTAATGTTTATCATTGCGATGCCGGTCGTTGAAATTATTGTCCTTTTGCTGTCAGGCAATCTGATTGGTTTTTGGCCAACGCTGTTCCTGATTGTAGCCACAGGTTTGATCGGAGCTTATTTGGCTAAACGGCAAGGGATGGAGACGTGGAAAAAGGCACAGGAACAGATTCGTTACGGAATGATGCCAGGAAATGAAATCATTGATGGAATCTGTATCTTTATCGGAGCTGCACTGTTGCTGTCCCCTGGGCTCATCTCGGATATCATGGGATTGATCCTTGTGTTTCCGCCAACCCGGAATCTCCTCAAACCGATTGTTATCCGGTTTATCATGAACAGGATGAATAAAGGGAAAGTTACCATCATTCGGCATAAATAATATAAGGCTGTCTAAAGGCGTAAGCTTTTAGGCAGCCTTTTTGGTCTTTGAAAAAGGTACGCAACAGCATCCCGTTTTTTTATGGGGTGCTTTTTTGCTTTACAAATGGCTCCCTGTTTCACCATTGAATGATGATATGATATCCACGAGAATGAAATGTGTATCATAACAGGATTTATAAATGATTAACCCTTGGAAACATTGGTAAATAAGGATTTTCCATGCCAAAAAAATCTTTTTTTAGATTTTTTAGAAAAAACTGGTGACAAATTTATACAACGTGTTATATAATACAAACAGGAAATAAAACATCTGTATTATAACATAAAAAGAGTTGGAAAGGGTGTGGAGAGGCAACATGATTACGGAAGCAAAAGGCTTACAGATTACAGGCAACATTAAGCCAGGATATGAACAAATACTTACAGCGGAAGCTCTTCAATTCATCGAAAGAATGGAACGTCATTTCAGTGGAAGAAGGGCAGAACTTCTAGAACGGCGGAAAAGCGTTCAGGAAGAACTGAATCAAGGCATGCTTCCTGATTTCCTTGAAGAAACGAAGCATATTCGTGCAAGTGATTGGACGATTGCGCCCCTCCCGAATGATTTGCAGGACCGCAGGGTTGAAATCACTGGACCTGTTGATCGTAAAATGATCATAAATGCCATGAACTCAGGTGCCAATGTATTCATGGCGGACTTTGAAGATGCCAATTCACCCACTTGGGAGAATTGCATCGATGGCCAATTGAATCTGCGCGATGCAATCCGCGGAACCATATCATTTAAAAATCCAAATGGCAAAGTGTATGAATTAAATGAAAGAACAGCTGTGCTAAAGGTAAGGCCACGCGGCTGGCATTTGGAGGAAAAACATGTCCTTTTGGATGGACAGCCTATATCAGCCAGCATTTTTGACTTTGGACTGTACTTTTACCACAACGCAAAAGCATTGGTCGAAAAACAAAGCGGTCCATACTTTTACTTACCGAAAATGGAAAGCCATCTCGAAGCAAGATTATGGAATGAAATATTCGTATATGCACAGAACGATTTGAGAATCCCGCAAGGAACCATCAAGGCAACGGTCTTGATAGAAACAATTCTTGCTGCATTCGAAATGGACGAAATTCTGTACGAGCTGAAAGAACATTCGGCAGGCCTGAACTGTGGCCGCTGGGATTATATCTTTAGTTTCCTGAAAAAATTCCGTAACTCGGATGATGTCATTTTCCCAGATCGACAGCAGGTCACGATGACCGTCCCGAACATGAGGGCGTATTCCTTACTGGCGATCAAAACATGTCACAGCCGTAATGCTCCTGCAATTGGCGGGATGGCCGCGCAAATTCCCGTTAAAAATGACCCGGTTAAGAACGATGAGGCTTTTGCGAAAGTTAAGGCAGATAAAGAACGCGAAGCAAGAGACGGTCATGATGGAACATGGGTTGCCCACCCAGGTATGGTAAGCACGGCAAAAGAGGTTTTTGACCTGCTCGTCCCAAAACCGAATCAAATTTTCCGGAAACGGGAAGATGTCCATGTAACGGCACAGGAGTTGCTGGCTGTACCGGAAGGAACGATCACAGAGGCAGGCTTGAGGACGAATATTAATGTAGGCATCCAATATATCGCCTCATGGTTAAGCGGCAGAGGTGCGGCACCTATCAATAACTTAATGGAAGATGCTGCAACCGCTGAAATTTCAAGGGCTCAAGTCTGGCAATGGATCCGTCATCCAAAAGGCATTCTCGAAGATGGCAGGAAAATAACCGAGGAATTATTCCATCAAATCAAAGAAGAAGAATTGGCGGTCATTAAATCGGAAGTAGGGGAAGAAACTTTCAAATCAGGAAAGTTTGAAGAGTCTACTAAACTATTTGAACAATTGATTGAAGCGGATGACTTTGCAGATTTCTTAACTAACGCGGCATATGGAAAATTAGCTTAATATTCAAAATATATAATATGAAATAGGAGGAAATAATGATGATGAATGAGAGAGCGCAAAAATTACAACAAAGCTGGGAAAATGACTCACGGTGGACTGGTATTAAACGTCCTTATACGGCCGAGGAAGTCATTAAACTGAGAGGTTCCATCGATATTGAACAAACATTGGCACGCCGCGGTTCCGAAAAACTATGGAATCTATTAAAAACAGAGGATTTCATCAATGCATTAGGAGCATTGACCGGTAACCAAGCCATGCAGCAGGTGAAAGCCGGTTTGAAAGCAATCTACTTAAGCGGCTGGCAAGTGGCGGCAGATGCTAACATCGCAGGGCAAATGTACCCTGACCAAAGTTTATATCCAGCCAACTCCGTGCCGCAAGTCGTTAAACGCATTAATCAGACACTTCAGCGTGCAGACCAAATCAGCTTTGCTGAAGGGAAAAATGATATCGATTGGTTCGCTCCAATCGTGGCGGATGCTGAAGCAGGTTTTGGCGGTTCCCTTAATGTCTTTGAATTAATGAAAGGCATGATCGAAGCTGGAGCGGCTGGCGTTCACTTCGAAGACCAGCTTTCTTCCGAGAAAAAATGCGGTCACCTAGGCGGTAAAGTCCTTCTTCCTACCCAAACGGCAGTACGTAATTTAGTTTCCGCCCGATTGGCAGCAGATGTAATGGGTACACCGACCATCTTGATTGCCCGTACGGATGCTGATGCTGCAGATTTGATCACGGATGATATTGATCCGGTCGATGCACCATTCATCACTGGTGAAAGGACTCCAGAAGGATTCTACCGCACGAATGCAGGTCTTGACCAAGCAATTGCAAGAGGCCTTGCTTATGCGCCATATGCCGACCTTATCTGGTGTGAGACTTCTGAACCTAATCTAGCGGATGCTCGCCGCTTTGCCGAGGCCATCCATGCAGAGTTCCCAGGTAAATTGCTTGCTTACAATTGTTCCCCATCATTTAACTGGAAAGCGAAATTAAGTGATGAAGAGATTGCCAATTATCAAGTGGAATTGGGTAAATTGGGTTATAAATTCCAATTCGTTACACTTGCAGGCTTCCATTCATTGAATCATAGCATGTTCAACCTTGCTCTTGGTTATAAAGAACGCGGCATGGCTGCATACTCTGAGCTTCAACAAGCGGAATTCGCTAGTGAGCCGGATGGCTATACAGCAACACGCCATCAGCGTGAAGTGGGAACGGGTTACTTTGATGAAGTGGCACAAGTCGTTTCTGGTGGAACATCATCCACAACAGCACTTGCAGGTTCTACTGAAACAGAACAATTCGAGACGTCGAAATAATTCTAGTTTAAAACCAAAAATCCGCCTTGTAACCGAGGCGGATTTTTAAGTGGAATAGAGTGAATGCTAATGGATGTCTGGATTCCCTTAAGTGGTTTTCTTTGTATCCCCGATGATGAAAGTCCATATGGCCTTGAAGACATGGGCGCGCTGAAGTGTATTGAATATGACAAGTACGACAGGTCCTGCAATCAAACCTAGGAAACCGATCAATTTGAATCCGATGAACAAGGCGATGAGAGTGGCAAGCGGATCCAAACCAATACTGGATGAAAGTACTTTTGGCTCTATTAGCTGACGCTGGACAACGACGATTATGTAAAGGACGGACAAACCGATTGCGAGACTTGTATTCCCGGCAATGAATTCAAATATGATCCAAGGAATGAAAATCGTACCTGTCCCCAAATAGGGAATGATATCGACCAGTCCGCATATCAGGGCAATGGTAATTGAATAATTCACCCCTAAAATGAGAAATCCGATTAAAATCGTGACAGTCGTCAATGAAACAAGAGTGAATTGTGCCCGGATGAACCCGAATAAAGCCCGTTTTAAATCCCTGAATAAACGCTTTGCTCCCGCAAAAATCTTATCAGGCAACACTTTTCCGGTCATGCGGCCGAAGGTATCCCAATCTTTGCTGATGAAGAATGTGCCAAGCAAAGTAAAAAGGAGTGCCGTTGCTGTAGTTGGAAACCATCCGATGATTGTGGGGATGTTCTTCAAGAAGGCTTGAATGAAGCCGCTTACTCCCGTCGTGATGGATTCACCGATATTTTGGATATTCTTGAGGATTGTGTCTTGCTGTTCGGTATCCAAATTATTGAACATGGCAGCTATTTGATTATATAAAGGGATGACGGTGGTAGCGATGTATGTTTCTATATAATCCACGATGGTTTCAATGTGTTTCGGGATGACTCCGGCAAGGTAATTGG
Organism: Peribacillus sp. FW305-BF15; assembly: GCF_058783805.1. Taxonomy (NCBI): domain Bacteria; kingdom Bacillati; phylum Bacillota; class Bacilli; order Caryophanales; family Bacillaceae; genus Peribacillus; species Peribacillus sp. FW305-BF15. The sequence goes on from NZ_JBYSYV010000013.1 coordinate 46,757, forward strand.
TCCCTGAAATGATCTCGGTGACGAGTAAGGTGATAAGACCCGCAAATAAAAGGAAAATGAGTAAAAGGGAAACGAATACAGCCAACCCCCGTGGCAGCCGCCCTTTCCTTTCGAAAAAAATGACCAGGGGATTCATCAAGAAAGCGATGATCATGGCAATGATGAATGGATATGTATATTTAGATAAATAAAACAAGGCAATTCCACCTAATATTATCCCTCCGACGACCAGTAAAGAACGAATGAAACGATACATATATACCGGATTCAAGTCATATCCTCCTTCAACCATTAAGTTTGTATTATAATTGTAACGATGATGGAAAAGAAAGGAAAGATTCTTTCATCTTTCGTTTTGAATTTTTTCTGCAGATGCATAGTTCCTTAAATCATTTTTCTCCCAAGAACTAGGGAGTTTGTTATGTTAAAATAACAAAAAACAGAAGGAAGAAGGTGAAGGGATAATGATCAACGGTCCTGTCGTATTTTTAATTCTGCTTGCTGCAATCGGCTGGTTTGGGAAAAATACCTCACTGATCATGGCTGCGGGTTTTCTTTTAAGCATGAAACTGATTGGCCTTGACGCTAAAGTGTTTCCATACCTGGAAGCGAAAGGAATCAACCTGGGCGTCACGATCATCACGATCTCCGTACTCATTCCCATAGCAAACGGGGCGATTGGATTCAAGGAACTAGGAGACGCGATAAAATCCCCTTATGCCTGGATTGCACTTGCATCCGGAATAGCCGTTGCACTCATAGCAAAAAATGGGATTACACTGCTGTCGCATGATCCGCACATTACCACGGCTCTTGTATTTGGGACGATTCTTGCGGTCGCCTTATTCAAAGGTGTGGCTGTCGGCCCGTTAATCGGGGCAGGAATTGCTTATTTATGCATGCAGATCTTCAATTTTTTTAAATGAAGCGAGTGGCTAATTGGAGAAAAGCCCGTCAGTACTGGAAATGTAAATTTTCTATTTAATGTTTCGTTTATTCTGCTTTGGGACATTTTTTTTGAAAAAAACGATTTTAAACGCATGAATAAAGCAAGAGAATATGGAGCTAATTTTTCTAATAAAATAATAATTTTTTCACATTTTAAGTGCTTTTCATTCCCAAAAAAGTGTTTATTGTTTATAATAATCATGTAACTGCTCTGATTTATTAAAATTGGGATTCAGAATATCATTGATATTTTTGAGGAATCTTAAAAAAAGATGTAGTTATTGAGCAAGCGCTCACTAGGAATAGCTACAAGCATTATTTTTAGAATTTCTTATTAAAGATTATCGTACATTTTACTATTGTTAGGGTCATATTCTGTGAACGCTTCCAATAGAAGATGTATGTCATCTGCTAAAAAATAGATGGTTGTTTACAATAGCTAATTTCTTGGAAGCGCTACATTTATACGCTAATAGCAAGGGCATAGGGGAATATCTAGGAAAAGGAGAGATTTAGTATGACAGCAACAAAAGGTCTTGAAGGTGTGGTAGCAACAACTTCATCAGTAAGCTCCATTATCGATGACACATTAACGTATGTAGGTTATGACATCGATGATCTGGCTTCGAACGCAACATTCGAGGAAGTAATCTATCTTTTATGGCACGGAGCTCTTCCGAACAAAAGCCAACTAGAAGAATTAACTAAACAACTTGCTGAAAATGCTGAAATTCCAGCTGAAGTGGTTAATCACTTCAAAACATACCCAATTGATAAAGTACATCCAATGGGAGCTCTTCGCACCGCAGTATCCCTTCTTGGTCTTTATGATGAAGAAGCAGATGTAATGAGTGAAGAAGCTAACTATCGTAAAGCAATCCGCATCCAAGCAAAAATCCCTACATTGGTAACAACTTTCGCTCGCGTCCGTCAAGGGAAAGAAGCTGTTGCTCCACGTACAGATTTAAGCTTTGCTGCTAACTTCTTATATATGTTAAGCGGTAATGAACCAACGGCAATCGAAGAAGAAGCATTCAACAAAGCATTGGTTCTTCATGCTGACCATGAATTAAACGCTTCTACATTCACTGCACGCGTTTGTGTGGCTACATTAGCTGATATCTATTCTGGTGTAACTGCTGCCATCGGCGCTTTAAAAGGCCCACTTCACGGCGGGGCTAACGAACAAGTCATGAAAATGCTTACAGATATTGGTTCAGTTGATAACGTTGAGCCATATATCAACGAAAAATTAGCCAATAAAGAAAAAATCATGGGCTTTGGCCACCGTGTATACCGTAAAGGTGATCCTCGTGCTAAACACCTTAAAGAAATGTCACAAAAACTGACTGAACTTACTGGGCAACCTCAATATTATGATATGTCCATCAAAATTCATGAAATCGTAACCGGTCAAAAGAATCTTCCGCCGAACGTGGATTTCTATTCTGCTTCCGTATACCACAGTTTAGGCATCGAGCATGACCTATTTACACCAATCTTTGCTGTAAGCCGTGCTTCAGGCTGGATCGCTCATATCCTTGAGCAATATTCAAACAACCGCCTTATCCGTCCGCGTGCAGAGTATGTTGGACCAGGTATGCAAAAATATGTACCGATTGAAAACCGCTAATTAAAAGTTTTTTCGAAAATCATTTTTTATTTCATCGAATTTGTAGTAAATTAATAGATGTGAGTAAAAAAGGTTAGTGGTTCTGCTTTATTTAATGGCAGGCCATCTAACCTTTGAATTTGAATCGGAGGTAAGAGACATGACACAAAGCCAAAAAATCACAGTTACTAACGGTGTTCTTAACGTACCAAACAACCCAATCGTTCCTTATATTGAGGGAGACGGAATCGGTCCTGATATCTGGGCTGCAGCATCCCGCGTTCTAGACGCAGCAGTTGAAAAAGCTTACAATGGCGAAAAGAAAATCGAATGGAAAGAAGTTTTAGCTGGACAAAAAGCATTTGACCAAACGGGCGAATGGCTTCCACAAGAAACTCTTGATGTCATTAACGAATATCTAATCGCTATTAAAGGACCTCTTACAACTCCAATCGGTGGCGGTATCCGCTCATTGAACGTTGCATTGCGTCAAGTATTGGACTTATTCGTATGTCTTCGTCCAGTACGTTACTTTGATGGTGTACCTTCACCAGTTAAACGTCCAGAAGACACTGACATGGTCATCTTCCGTGAAAACACTGAAGACATCTATGCTGGTATCGAATATGCAAAAGGTTCTGACGAAGCTAAGAAATTAATCGAATTCCTACAAAATGAATTCGGTGTTACAAACATCCGTTTCCCTGAAACTTCAGGTATCGGAATTAAACCGATTTCCGAAGAAGGAACAAAACGTCTTGTTCGCGCTGCACTTAACTATGCGATCAAAGAAGGCCGTAAATCATTAACGCTTGTTCATAAAGGTAACATCATGAAATTCACTGAAGGTGCATTCAAAACTTGGGGTTATGAAGTTGCAGAACAAGAATTCGCCGATAAAGTGTTCACATGGAACCAATATGACAAAATTAAAGATGCTGAAGGCACTGAAGCTGCTAACAAAGCACAATCTGCTGCTGAAGCTGAAGGCAAAATCATCGTTAAAGATTCCATTGCCGATATCTTCTTACAACAAATCCTGACTCGTCCTAAAGAGTTTGATGTTGTTGCAACAATGAACTTGAACGGAGATTACATTTCTGATGCATTAGCTGCACAAGTTGGCGGAATCGGTATCGCTCCAGGAGCAAACATCAACTACGAAACTGGACATGCCATCTTCGAAGCAACTCACGGAACGGCTCCTAAATATGCTGGTCTTGATAAAGTTAACCCATCTTCAGTTCTTCTTTCAGGCGTTCTTTTACTTGAGCACCTTGGTTGGAACGAAGCTGCAAACAGCATCACTAAATCAGTGGAACAAACAATCGCTTCTAAAGTTGTTACATACGACTTTGCCCGCCTAATGGATGGTGCAACGGAAGTTAAATGTTCTGAGTTCGCTGACGAGCTTATCAAAAACCTTAAATAATTCATTATATGCTTTCTGGAAAAGTGCCTGAACGGGCTGCTTTTCCAGGAGGCTTATATATATTTTCAGAGGATGTTAAAAGTATTCCAAAAGTATTTATATATTTTAAGGAGGAAATAACATGTCTAAACGTAAAAAAATCACAGTTGTAGGTGCTGGATTCACTGGCGCTACAGCAGCATTCCTGGCAGCTCAAAAAGAGCTTGGTGATATCGTTTTAGTTGATATTCCGCAAGCTGAAAACCCTACAAAAGGTAAAGCCCTTGATATGGCGGAAGCAGGACCTGTTCTAGGTTTCGATGCTAACATCATCGGTACATCCGACTATGCAGAAACAGCTGATTCCGACGTGGTGATCATCACTGCCGGTATTGCCCGTAAGCCCGGCATGAGCCGTGACGACTTAGTTCAAACTAACCAAAAAGTCATGAAATCAGTAACTAAAGAAGTCGTTAAATATTCCCCTAATACAACAATCATCGTTTTGACTAACCCTGTAGATGCAATGACTTATACTGTATACAAAGAATCCGGTTTCCCTAAAGAACGCGTTATCGGACAATCAGGTGTTCTTGATACAGCTCGTTTCCGCACTTTCGTGGCTCAAGAATTAAACTTATCCGTTAAAGATGTAACTGGATTCGTACTTGGCGGACACGGAGACGATATGGTTCCTCTAGTGCGTTACTCTTATGCAGGCGGAATTCCTTTGGAAAAATTGATCCCTCAAGATCGTTTAGAAGCAATAGTGGCTCGTACCCGCACTGGAGGCGGGGAAATCGTAAACCTTCTAGGAAACGGAAGCGCCTATTATGCACCGGCTGCATCCCTGGTGGAAATGGCTGAAGCGATCCTTAAAGATCAACGTCGCGTTCTTCCGTCAATCGCTTATCTCGAAGGTGAATACGGATTTGAAGGCATTTACCTTGGAGTGCCGACTGTGCTTGGTGCAAACGGCATTGAACAAATCATCGAACTTGATTTGACTGAAGGCGAAAAAGCGGCACTTTCAAAATCTGTTGAATCAGTTAAAGCAGTCATGCAAGTCCTTCAATAAAAGATCATAATAGGACTGCCCGGATATTGGAAGAAAAGGCCAAGGCCTTATTCCGACTCCGGGCAGTTTTTTTATTCGCTTCAAAAGAACCCTGGAACGTATAATCTGCCTGCTGAAGATAGGAATAACTTTATTTCCGTTTTTTTTATGTGTAAATTTCATATAATATTCTTTATAATGGAATTGGATGAGTAGACCAAGAAATTGGTCTTTTGGGTAATACATAATTCAGGAGGATCTAATGTCAAAGAAAATTCTCGTAGTGGATGATGAGCAATCAATAGTTACCTTACTTCAGTACAATTTAGAACAATCAGGTTATACGGTGATCACAGCTTTGGATGGAGAACAAGGGCTGGAGGCTGCCGTGGATATACGACCCGATTTAGTGGTATTGGATTTGATGCTGCCTAAAATGGACGGGCTTGAAGTATGTAAGCAGCTTCGCCAGCAAAAAATCAATATACCGATCTTGATGCTGACAGCTAAGGACGATGAATTTGACAAGGTGCTGGGACTGGAACTGGGGGCGGATGATTACTTGACCAAGCCATTTAGTCCCAGGGAGGTAGTGGCCCGGATTAAAGCCATTTTAAGAAGATCCCAGTTGCAATCGAACGGAAGTGAGTCAAGTCAGGATCAAGAAGAGGGTCTCCTGAAATTAGGGGAATTGAAAGTGTTCCCGGAACGATACGAAGCATTCTTTGATGAACAGCAATTAGAATTGACTCCAAAGGAATTTGAATTACTTTTATATTTGGCGAAGAATAAAGGAAGAGTGCTGACCAGGGATCAACTTCTCAGTGCGGTATGGAATTATGATTTCGCGGGAGATTCACGGATCGTCGATGTCCATATTAGCCATCTTCGTGAAAAAATAGAGAAAGATACAAAAAAACCACTCTATATTAAAACGATAAGGGGCTTGGGGTATAAGCTTGAGGAGCCTAAAAAAGAATGACGACCTATCGTAAAAAGCTCTTATATACCCTCATCACATTGGTGATGGTCGTCCTGATGGCCGTGGGCTTTTTATTAGGGCACTTGTTCAAAAGTTATTATATTAAAACGTTCAATGAGCGTATACAGAACGAAACATTTTTCATTTCTACATATATTAAGGAGCATGGCGGGATCGAGTCCTTTTTGGAAAAAGGGAAGACGGCAAAACTGACACCCCTTTTAGATTCTAATTTAACCATTCTTTCCAAGAGTGGGGAAATATTATACGATTCGACATCATCCAATGAAATACTTAAAAGCCATGCCAATGTCCTTCGCAAAATAACTTTGGAAAAAGGGCTTAAGAATGGGGAAGGGTATGAAGTGGTCGAAGGCGAATCGGACCTCCATTATTATTGGAAGACGGTTGAAAAGGATGGAGAGATCGAAGGCTTTGTCGTCCATAGCAATGAAATAGAGGCCATCCATCAAGTGAATAAACAAATGTGGCAAATATTGATCATTTGTTTAGGGGTTGCCTTGATCATCATCCTCATGCTTGCGAGTAAAATCACTTCATATTATACCCGTCCGATCGAAGAGGCGACGATGGCAGCCATTGAACTGGCAAAAGGGAATTACGGAACCCGGACATTCGGGAGGCATACCGATGAAACGGGAATGCTGACAACTTCCTTGAACATATTGGCGAGGAATCTTCAGGAAACAGAGATAGCGAGGGAAATGAATCAGGATCGTTTGGAAACTCTTGTTGAGAATATCGGTAGCGGGGTCTTGCTGATAGACAGTAAAGGGTATACGACCTTGATCAACCGGGAATTCAAGAAGAGCTTCCGTGTGAACGCCGCCACGTTTTTATTTCAGGAATATTATTCGGTCATTAAAGACAAGGAAGTGATAGCCATCATCGAAGAGATCTTTCGAACGGAAAAAACGATAAAACGGCAGGTGAAGATACCGCTTGCCATAGAACGAAAGCATTTTGAGATTTACGGCGCTCCAATAATCGGGAATCATGACGAATGGAAGGGGATCCTCCTCATTTTCCATGATATCACCGAATTGAAAAGGCTCGAGCAGATGCGGAAGGATTTCGTGGCCAATGTGTCCCATGAATTGAGGACTCCGATCACTTCCATTAAAGGCTTCTCTGAAACATTGTTAGATGGGGCCTTAAAAGATGAAAAGACCTTAAAGCACTTTTTATCGATTATCTTGAAAGAAAGTGACCGGCTGCAAGAACTCATTCAGGAGCTGCTGAATTTATCCAAAATGGAGCAGCAGGAATTCGTTTTAAACGCAGGGGTCGTGGATATTACGAAAGTGCTTGGCGAAATACAAGAGATGCTTATAGGCAAGCTGAAGGAAAAAGAAGTATCCCTTGAAATTAAAACATCACCGGAACCAGTTTTCATTGAAGGGGAATCTGACAGGATCAAACAGGTTTTCATCAATTTGATTACGAACGCATTGACCTATACACCAAATGGCGGCAGGGTCACCGTTGACATCATTGAAAATGAACAGACCGTCGATATTACAGTTCAAGACAACGGGATCGGCATCGAAGAAAAAGAACTGCCAAGGATCTTTGAACGGTTCTACCGGATCGATAAGGCGAGGAGCCGCGATTCAGGAGGAACGGGCATTGGACTGGCAATCGTCAAGCATATAATAGAAGTCCATAAAGGTAAAATCAACGTGGAAAGCACACCTGGAACCGGGACGACTTTTACAGTCACTTTAAATAAAAGCTTAAAAGGGAAAATGTAGCGGGCATTTTATTTACATGTCCTTTACAATTCCTTAAAACGGACTTCATAATGCAGGGGTACAATGGTTGTACAACCCCTCATCCAAGGAGTTAAACATTGACAGAGACATAGTCTCTGTTTGATTATTTTGTAGTTCAACCAAAATTTTAAAACAAGATGTTTGGAACAGGTAGACAAAACTCCTGTAGGAATAGCGTCTAAGTTACAATCAACGTTCAAATCGTACAAACCTTAAAACTTAGGCAGAGACATGGTCTCTGTCTTTTAATTTTGGCTATATTCCCCGGATACCATTCATCTATCCTATTTTTCTGGGAAAATATTTGATTTTTATGAAACTTTAGGCCCTTTCTTGCGTAAATAAGATATAACTGCAAAGAAGGGGTGATACATATCGTTAGCTTAAAAAGGATATATACAATTACAGGACTTGTCTTTCTTATTTTAATTTTGGGTGTAGTGGCGATATCGACCTGGTACACGGTTGATGAATCCGATCAAGCTGTCATAATGACGTTTGGTAAAGTGGAGGAGACGATAACGGAACCAGGACTTCACTTTAAACTGCCTTGGCCGATTCAATCGGTCGAGAAATTATCCAAAGAAACATTCAGTCTTAAATTTGGATATAAGGAAGAGGATGGAGAGGTGAAGGATTACCCGAGTGAGACCAAAATGATTACGGGTGATGAAAATATTGTGCTGGCAGACCTAGTCGTTCAGTGGAAAATCACCGACCCTCCAAAATATCTATACAATGCAGAAGATCCAGAAAAAATATTATACGATACGACTTCAGCTGCATTACGGAGCATAATCGGCAGCACGAAAATCGATGATGCCCTTACATCTGGTAAAGCGCAAATCGAAGCGGATGTACGCGATTTATTGTCACAGCTAATGGAGAAGTATGATGTTGGGATTTCCATATCTGCGGTTAAACTCCAGGACGTGGAGTTACCGAATGAAGAAGTGCGGAAAGCATTTACCAATGTAACGGATGCCCGTGAAACGGCGAATACGAAAATTAACGAAGCGGATAAATATGAAAATAAGCGTATGAATGAAGCGGAAGGGGAAAAAGATGCCATCATTTCACAGGCCAATGGGGATAAAGCTGCCCGTACGGAAGCTGCCCGCGGGGATGTAGCGGTCTTTGAAAAATTACTCAGTGAGTATAAAGGCAATAAGGGGATTACGAAGGACCGTCTAATTATTGAGACCCTTGAGGAAGTATTGCCGAATGCTGAAATTTATATTATGAATGATGATGGAAACACAATGAAGTACTTGCCGCTTCGCTCGCTTGAAAAGGAGGAAACGAAAAAAACTCCTGCCACTGATGAAGCCGCCATACCTGAAGAAGAAACGAAAAAAGGGAATGCATCGGAAGAAAAAGCGACAGGGGAAGGGGGCACTAAACAATGAGTGGAAAAATAATAGATTTCTCTGAGTTGAAAAAAGGGGATTTTCATTGGAGGGGCTATGTGAGAATCGGCATTTTCCTGATTATTTTCATCGTGCTGCTGCTAATCATCTTCACCAATGTCTATATCGTCAAAGAGGGCGAATACAAGGTCGTCCGCCAATTCGGTGAGGTGGTAAGGATCGATAAGACTCCGGGATTGAAGGCGAAGGTGCCATTCATTCAGAGTATCATGACCTTACCGAAGTATCAGATGACTTCCGATGTTTCCGAAGCGGAAATCAATACGAAAGATAAAAAACGGATGCTGATCGATAACTATGCAGTTTGGAGAATAGAAGATCCGAAGAAATTGATTACAAATGCAAGGACACTTGAGAATGCCGAAACGAAAATGGAAGAGTTCATCTATTCGGCAGTTCGTTCAGAGCTGGGCCAGCTGAATTATGATGAGATCATCAATGATGAGAAGTCATCCAGGGGAAGTTTAAACGACCGCATAACCGAAAAAGTCAACGATTTGCTGCAAAAGGACAGTTATGGAATCAGCTTGACGGATGTCCGGATCAAGCGGACTGACCTGCCTTCCGAAAACGAAGCATCCGTCTTCAAGAGGATGATTTCCGAGCGGGAATCGAAAGCGCAAGAATACCTGTCCAAAGGTGATGCGAAGAAAAACCGTATCATTGCGGATACCGATCGGAAAGTGAAGGAACTGCTTTCTACTGCGGAGGCTGATGCAGAAGTGATCAGGGCAGAAGGGGAAGGGGAAGCAGCGAAAATCTATAATAAATCGTTTTCCAAAGACCCCGAATTTTATAAACTATACCGGACTCTTGAATCCTACAAGAAAACGATTGGAGATCAAACGGTCATCGTTCTGCCTTCTGATTCCCCTTATGCCAGCTTGTTGATGGGAAATACTAAATAACCTTGATGCCGTCATTTTTCTTTCCGCTTCTACTCATGGTAGAATAGAGAAGGAAAATGAACGGCTTTTTGCGTTTTTATATAGAAGCTATAACTACATAAACCTGTATGACTGGAGGAAGACGGATTTGGATAAAAAGCTAGTGCTCATAGATGGAAACAGCATTGCATACCGTGCGTTTTTTGCGCTTCCGCTCTTGAATAATGATAAGGGGGTCCATACGAATTCCGTGTACGGATTCACCATGATGCTCAACCGCATTCTTGAAGAAGAAAAGCCAACGCACATACTTGTGGCATTCGATGCGGGTAAAACGACATTCAGGCATGCATCATTTAAAGAATATAAGGGGGGGCGCCAAAAAACGCCGCCAGAATTATCCGAGCAATTCCCTTTCATTCGGGAGCTGCTTGATTGTTTTCAAATAAAAAGGTATGAACTGGAGAACTACGAAGCCGATGATATTATCGGTACGCTGTCTTTACAAGCGGAAAAAGATGGTTTTGAAGTGAAGGTCATTTCCGGTGATAAGGATTTAACGCAATTATCCTCCCCTAGTACGACAGTTTCCATCACGAAAAAGGGGATTACTGAAATTGAGGAATACACTCCAAAGCATATACATGAAAAATACGGTCTATCCCCTTTGCAAATCATTGATTTAAAAGGGCTGATGGGAGATGCCTCCGACAATATCCCCGGTATTCCGGGTGTTGGTGAAAAGACTGCCCTTAAATTATTGCATCAATTTGAAACGGTTGAAAACCTTCTGCAGTCGATTGATGAGGTAAGCGGACAAAAATTGAAAGAGAAAATTGAAGAACATAAAGACCTGGCCTTATTAAGCAAAGAGCTGGCTACGATAACGAGGGAAGCGCCGCTTGAAGTTTCCGTTAACGAGACCGAGTACACTGGCATGGATCAGGATCGGGTCATCTCATTCTATAAGGAGCTTGGTTTTTCGACTTTACTCGATAAATTGGATGTAACGGAAAGCGCACCGCTTGAACAGGAGAAGATAGAGGTACACACTGCTGAAATGACAGAAGGAATGTTTGCAGATGAAAGTGCCTTGTATGTTGAAATTTTAGAAGATAATTATCATCGAGCCGACATAATAGGGATCGCCATCAGTAATGAACAAGGTCATTTTTACTTCAATGGAGAGGATGCTCTGAGTTCCGATGCATTTAAATCCTGGGCAGAGGATGAAACAAAAAAGAAAACGGTTTTCGATGCGAAGCGTACGGTCGTGGCACTGCGTCATCGGGGAGTCGAAATAAAAGGCATCGATTTTGATGTGTTTTTGGCATCCTATATCCTTGATCCGGCAGAGTCAGTGGACGAAGTCGCAGAAATCACGAAAACCCAAGGTACTATCCGGCTTGAAACAGATGATGTTTTTTATGGAAAAGGTGCAAAACGCAAAATACCTGAGGAAGCGGAATTGAGGGAGCATATCGCCAGAAAATCGAAGGCGATCTTTTCTCTGAAAGAACCGATGATAGATAAGCTGCAAGAGTTCGAGCAGTATCACCTATTTACGGAACTGGAGCTGCCCTTGTCGATCATCCTGGCAAATATGGAATGGCAGGGAATCAAGGTGGACATAGGCCGACTGAAAAACATGGGACAGGAATTAGCCATTCGCTTAAGAAATATCGAAGCGCGAATTTTCGAATTGGCTGGAGAGGCGTTCAATATCAATTCACCTAAACAGCTTGGGGCCATCCTGTTTGAAAAGTTGGAGCTTCCGGTCATGAAGAAAACCAAAACAGGTTATTCGACTTCAGCCGATGTGCTGGAAAAACTGGAGAGCAAGCATGATATCGTTAAGGAAATACTGCTGTATCGCCAGCTTGGTAAGCTGCAATCCACTTACATTGAAGGATTGCTTAAAGTGGTCAATGGCAAAACGGACAAGGTGCACACCCGGTTCAACCAAGCATTGACCCAGACCGGCCGGTTAAGTTCTACAGATCCCAATCTCCAGAATATCCCGATCAGACTGGAAGAAGGAAGGAAAATCAGGCAGGCCTTCATTCCTTCCGAAAAGGATTGGATCATTTTTGCTGCCGACTACTCCCAGATCGAATTACGTGTCCTGGCGCATATCGCCAATGACAGCGGATTGGTGGAAGCATTCCAGGCCGGGATGGACATCCATACAAGGACAGCCATGGACGTATTCCATGTATCGGCAGATCAAGTCACCTCGAACATGAGGCGCCATGCCAAAGCGGTCAACTTCGGAATCGTTTATGGTATAAGTGATTACGGACTATCGCAAAGTCTTGGAATCACGAGAAAAGAAGCTGGAGAGTTCATCGAGAAGTATTTACGAAGCTTTCCAGGTGTTCAGGAATATATGGAAGAAAGCATACATGAGGCCCGTCAAAAAGGATATAGCACGACTCTGATGCAAAGAAGGCGATATATACCTGAGATAACAAGCAGGAATTTCAACATCAGGAGTTTTGCCGAACGAACAGCGATGAACACGCCGATTCAAGGCAGTGCCGCTGATATCATCAAGCTTGCCATGATCAACATGAATAAACGCCTGAAAAAGGAGGGGCTCAAAACGAGAATGCTTCTACAGGTTCATGATGAATTGATTTTTGAAACCCCTCCTGAGGAACTCGAAATCCTTAAAGTGATCGTTCCGGAGGAAATGGAAAATGCCATTGAATTGAACGTGCCCCTTAAAGTGGATTATGCTTTCGGGCCAACATGGTTTGATGCCAAATAATAAAAGATAGGTGATTGCAATGCCAGAACTTCCAGAAGTGGAAACAGTCAGAAGAACGTTAGAGCAGCTCGTACTCGGAAAAGAGATCAAGGAAGTGTCCGTTTTCTGGCCAAAGATCATTAAAGCGCCTGAGCCTGTCGAACAGTTTCAGGATGCCTTAAGGGGGCAGACGATTTCTGCAATAGGCCGTCGGGGCAAGTTCCTCATTTTCACCTTGGATGATTATTCGCTGGTTTCGCATTTAAGAATGGAAGGGAAATACGGCGTTCATCCAAAAGAAGAGCCGTATGATAAGCATACCCATGTGATCTTCACTTTCACTGATGGCAGTGAACTTCGGTACAGGGATGTCCGGAAATTCGGAACAATGCATCTATTTGCCAAAGGGGAAGAATTTGAACAGTTGCCCCTGCTGCACTTAGGGCCTGAACCGTTATCCGAAGATTTTACTGTCGAAGGTCTTCGTGCGAAGTTGGCAAGAACCAACAGGAAAATCAAGCCCGTTCTCCTTGATCAAACCGTTGTCGTCGGGATTGGGAATATATATGTGGACGAGTCGTTATTCCGTTCCGGTATCCATCCGGAGAGAATGGCATCTTCACTCTCGTTGCAGGAAATCGAAACGTTGCATGCTGAAATCATTGCGACGTTAGGTGAAGCTGTGGAAAAAGGCGGAAGCACGATTCGTTCATACATTAATTCCCAAGGGCAAATCGGCATGTTTCAGTTGGAACTGAATGTTTATGGAAGAAAAGGCGAGAACTGCAAAACATGCGGCACGCCACTTGAAAAACTGGTTGTTGCAGGACGCGGCACACATATTTGCCCGTCATGCCAGCCGCTAAAATAGGTCATGTTTATTCAAACACATCGGATGGGCTCCTTCCATATACTAGGGTAGCAACGAGTAGGGAAGGAGTAATATTCCGATGTGGCTACAAATTATTTTTCTCGCTTTTGCAGTTAGTATTGACGGATTTGGCGTCGGTTTGACATTCGGTATGCGGAAGATGAAAATCCCCTTAAGGTCAATAGCGGTCATCTCATTTTGTTCTGCATTGAGTTTAGGTATAGCGATGGTCATCGGACAATTCATCAGTCAGCTCATATCTATCGGGGCGGCTGAAAAAACAGGCGGCATCATCCTCATTTTTCTTGGTGTCTGGATGGTATACCAGTATTTTAAGCCTGAAAAGGATTTGAAAGATGATAGATATCATGAAAAGATCATCTTTAATTTTGAAATTAAATCACTTGGGGTAGTCATTAATATTTTACAAAAACCATTGAATGCCGATTTTGATAAATCAGGTACGATAACAGGCGTTGAAGCCCTTGTTCTGGGGTTTGCACTTTCGCTGGATGCGTTCGGGGCCGGAGTTGGAGCGGCTATGATCGGGATTTCACCGATCATCCTCGCAGGGTGCATCGCTGTTATGAGTTCGATTTTCATTTGGAGCGGAATTCAAAGCGGAAAATTGCTTTCAAATAATAAAGTTGTTCAGCATTTGACCTTTCTCCCAGGTGTATTATTGATCATCATCGGTTTATTCAAGTTATGATAAGGTTAAAAGGGGGGAGCTTATGGGACAAATCATCGGAATCACCGGAGGCATTGCCAGTGGGAAAAGCACCGTCAGCCTCTATTTACAGGAACTCGGATTCACGATTGTCGATGCAGATCTGGCTTCCCGTGCTGTCGTTGAGCCAGGTGAAGAAGCCTATCACCAAGTTGTGAAAGCATTTGGAGAAGATATCTTATTGACGGATGGGAATATAGATCGCGTAAAGCTTGGGTCGATCATATTTAATGATCAAGAAAAGAGATTGCTGTTGAATGGCATCGTGCATCCTGCCGTCAGGAATTGGATGCGGCTGAAAACGGAAGCGGCACTATCATCAGGAGAAGAAACGGTGTTCATGGATATTCCGCTCCTATTCGAAAGCAAGCTGACATTCATGGTGGATAAGACGCTTTTGATCTATGTGGATGAGCAAGTACAATTGAAGCGATTAATGAATAGGAATGGTCTTTCGGAGGCGGAGGCACTTGCCAGGATCAATTCGCAAATGCCCTTGGCCGATAAAAAGGCCTTAGCGGATGCTGTCATCGATAATAATGGTGACATTAATGAAACGAAGCGGCAAGTGAAGGCCATACTTAGCGAATGGTATGTCATATAATCATGATAAAAAGAAGAAACCGCCCGGTTTCTTCTTTTTATGTTGAAAAAATAAAACAATCCGCATTTTTATTAGCACAATTCCTCTGAATTATGTTATACTAATTACATGTGAAAGGTAATAAGTATAACACTAATATTTCTGGAGGGTCCGAACAATGAATTCAAGAATAGCGATTAACGGATTTGGGAGAATTGGAAGAATGGTTTTCCGAAAAGCCATATTAGACGAGAGTTTGGACATTGTTGCCATAAATGCAAGCTATCCAGCTGAAACTTTAGCACACTTACTAAAATATGATACGATACATGGTAAATTCGACGGTATCATTATAGCTGAAGATGATTCACTAGTAGTGAATGGCCGCCAAGTAAAACTAATAAATAACCGCGATCCAAAGCTATTGCCTTGGAAAGAGATGAACATAGATATTGTAATTGAAGCCACTGGCAAATTCAATGATCGTTCTAAAGCTGCTCTTCATTTAGACGCAGGAGCAAAAAGAGTAATATTATCAGCCCCGGGTAAAAATGAAGACGTTACCATTGTAATGGGAGTGAATCAGGAGGTGCTGGAAATTGACAAGCATTTCGTCATATCCAATGCATCTTGTACAACGAACTGCCTTGGACCTGTTGCAAAAGTGCTTGATGAAAAATTCGGCATAAACAACGGTTTAATGACAACGATACATTCTTATACAAATGATCAAAATAATATCGATAACCCGCACAAAGACTTGAGACGTGCCCGTGCCGCTGCGGAAAGCATGATTCCTACGACTACAGGAGCTGCCAAAGCCATCTCACTAGTGTTGCCGCAATTAAAAGGCAAACTTCATGGAATGGCGATACGCGTACCGACACCAAACGTATCTTTAGTCGATCTTGTTGTGGATTTGAACCGTGATGTCACGATTGAAGAAGTGAACCAAGCCTTCATCGACGCTTCAGAAAATGAACTCAAAGGAATCATGGAATTCACGATGGAACCTTTAGTTTCCAGTGATTTCAAAACGAATCCACACTCTGCAATCATCGATGGATTGACAACGATGATGATCGGGGACAGGAAAGTGAAGGTCCTTGCTTGGTATGATAATGAGTGGGGTTACTCCAACCGTGTAGTGGACCTTGTAAAATTGGTTGGCTCCGAGTTGAAAAAAATGTCTGAAGTCGAATTATCAGTAAAATAAAATGAAAAACCCGAGCCTGCTAAAATTTTTTAGCGGGCTATTTTTCATGCAGTGATCCATGAATTCCCGGCTGCTTTATGGCACTGAATAAACAAAAGACGGAATTTGCTCCACATCGGAACCTTCGCTATATCCCCATTACATATAAAGTTTATCTTTCCAAAAATTCAATTTGGAGTTGCAAAAAAAATTCAAACCATATATACTATGAATCGTGAACTTCTTCAAAACGGTTTGCATGATGGCTACTTAAAGGGTTAGGACCTCTTTGGACTAACTTTCCCCCGTGGTAGTTATCAGAACTTATTTTTAAATCATGGTAAGGGGGAAGCTTAATATGGAAACAGCTTACACTATGGAAACAATGGGTAGACATGTCATTTCTGAACTTTGGGGTTGTGACTTTGAAAAACTGAACAATATCGATTTAATTGAAAAGATTTTTGTTGACGCTGCTTTGAAATCAGGTGCAGAGGTACGAGAAGTTGCCTTTCACAAATTTGCTCCACAAGGAGTCAGCGGGGTTGTCATCATTTCTGAATCACACTTAACGATTCACAGTTTTCCAGAACACGGCTATGCGAGCATTGATGTCTATACATGCGGTAACTTGGATCCGAATATTGCGGCAGATTATATTGCAGAAGCTTTGAATGCGCAAACA
Source organism: Peribacillus sp. FW305-BF15 (assembly GCF_058783805.1). Classification (NCBI taxonomy): domain Bacteria; kingdom Bacillati; phylum Bacillota; class Bacilli; order Caryophanales; family Bacillaceae; genus Peribacillus; species Peribacillus sp. FW305-BF15. The sequence goes on from NZ_JBYSYV010000013.1 coordinate 63,696, forward strand.
CGTGAAAACATAGAATTACCACGTGGATTAGGTCCTGTACAAATGAAAAAAGCCAATATAAGTGCCCTATAAAAAAATGTATACACAGAGATGCCATGGGTGCATCTCTTTTTTAATGCAATGAATCGGCAGTCTGATTCACTTTATTGGAGAGGATTGCCTTGAAGCACAATGCCATTGGCAACGGTGCTTCAACGGCAGAACAAAAAGTGCCTGCTGCCGGAAGTTACACTTTTTACTTGTACTGTCCGTTCCTTTTAATATAAGATTAAGATAGAGAAGTAATTCCTTGGGGAACATTTAGATAGGGGAGTCCTACATAAAATACGGAGCTGATAATGATGAAATGCCCATCATGTCAATATAACGGAACAAGAGTGCTCGATTCCAGGCCAGTCGATGAAAGTAAATCGATTCGACGACGCCGTGAATGTGAGGCATGTGGTTTTCGATTCACGACATTTGAAAAGGTGGAGGAAACACCGCTTATTGTAGTGAAAAAGGGCGGGACACGTGAAGAGTTCAGTCGTGATAAAATCCTGCGTGGCTTAATCAGGGCTTGCGAAAAACGTCCGGTTCCCTTGAAAGAACTAGAGCAAATTACCAGTTATGTAGAAAAAGAACTACGCAACCAGGGCATATCGGAAGTGAAAAGCGACAGTGTCGGAGAAATGGTAATGGACAAGCTGGCAGAAGTCGATGAGGTTGCCTATGTAAGGTTCGCATCCGTCTATCGACAATTTAAAGATATCAATGTCTTTATTGATGAACTGAAAGATTTAATAAATAAAGAAAGAAAGTAGAGCTGAAGATTCACTTTGGCTCTTTTTTCACTACATCTTTTGAAAGGTTTGAATGGAGATGTCAATGCATTGGCAAGAATTGCTCCCAGCTGATTCATATCTGGTCTCATCTGCGGGGCTGCTTCATGATTATGATCGGAAAATACTTACCCGACTATATCAACCTCTTATTGGACCTATCTGCATTAGCCTATATATGACGTTATGGAGTGAGTTGGAGGAAAACAGGCTATGGTCGGAAACCTCCTCGCATTATCAATTAATGAATACCATCGGCCTTAAGTTAGGTGATATTTACGAAGCACGCCTTTTACTTGAAGGAATCGGCCTGTTGAATGTATATAAGAAATCGAAAAATGAAACGAAGGAATTCATTTATGAGTTAAACCCGCCGCTTTCACCCCAGCAGTTTTTCACGGATGGAATGCTGAATATTTACTTATACAAAAAAATCGGTAAAGCTCAATTCAACCGGTTAAAGAGATTCTTTTGTGATGACCATATCTTAACCGATCAATATGAAGGTGTGACTAAATCTTTTGCGGAAGTATTCTCATCAGATCATTTGGACTCTTTATATGTAACGGATGAAGCGAAAAACGAATGGAAACCGGTGCCTGAACAGCAATACATCGATCGGGCGGAAGGCGTTGAGCCATCGGGGTTTGATGACTTATTCGATTTTGACCTTTTATTTGCCGGGATGAAATCCTCGATCGTGCCGAAAAAGGCTTTTACTCCTAAAATAAAAAGTACGATTGCCAAACTCGCTTTTTTATATGGCATTGATCCGCTGGAAATGCAAAAACTAGTAATGGATGCCGTTTCATTGGATGATGAGATTGATGAGGAATTGCTTAGAAAGGCGGCAAGGGACTGGTACCAGATCGAACGGCAGGCCGATATGCCTTCCCTTGTCAATCGGGTGCAGCCAATTCGTGAACGGACACAAAAAGAAGAACCGAAAACAAAGGAACAAGAGTTAATCCGTCATTTAGAGACGATTTCCCCGAGGGAGCGGCTGATGCAATTGTCTGGCGGTGCAGAGCCGTCAAGCGGTGATTTGAAAGTGGTTGAGGGCGTGATGATCAACCAAAAGCTGAATCCGGGTGTCGTCAATGTCTTGATTGAATATGTCATGCTCAAAACGGATATGAAGTTCACGAAGGGTTATGTGGAAAAGCTGGCAGGCCATTGGGCAAGGCTAAAGGTCTCAACAGTCGTCGAGGCGATGGAACTGGCCAAAAATGAACATAGGAAATATCAGGACTGGGCTCAAGGAAGCAGGAATGCTGCGAAGGGCAGCCGGAAAAAGGCGATACGGGAAGAAGTGGTTCCTGAGTGGCTTGAGAAAAAAGAAGAAGCACAGCAGGAGCAGAATGAGGATCAGCCTGAATTGGATGCCCAAAAACGCGAACTTCTGGAGAAATGGAAGCTGTGGAAAGCGGGAGGTGAAATGAACGATGGAAAAGATTAATAGGTCCCTTAATAAATTGGCCAATACAAATCAATTTCAACAGCGTTATGAAAAGCTGAAACAGGAGATTTTTGAAAACGAACAAGTGCGGTTATTCATGAATGCCAACAGCTCGACGGTCACGAAGGAAATGATTGATAAAAACTTGGGGAAGCTTTATGAGTTCACTTCACAGAGCAATAAGTGTGATAAATGTCCGAGCTTGGATGGCTGCATCAATATGATGCAAGGGTATTATCCTAAATTGGTGGTGCAAGGAAAAGCCCTGAACCTGCATTATGAAGTCTGCCCGAGGAAATTGGCAGAGGATGAAAAGCGGAAACGGGAAAAGCTGATCCGCAGCCTGTATGTACCGAAGGATATTTTAAAGGCCAGCATTGAAGATTTTACCCAAACGGATAATGAAAACAAACGCTTGTCTGTCCTAAGTAAAGCGATGTCGTTCATTATGGAATATGAGCCGGGTAAAAGGCAAAAAGGCTTGTATATATATGGGAAATTCGGTGTTGGGAAAACGTACTTATTAGGTGCGATCGCCAATGAACTTGCAAAAAGGCAAATTTCCTCCCTTATAGTCTATGTACCTGACTATTTGAGGGAACTTAAGGGATCGATAGGTGATAATACGGTCAATGAAAAAATTGAAATGGTGAAAACGGCACCTATCCTCATGCTTGATGATATTGGAGCGGAATCCATGACGAGCTGGGGACGCGATGAGGTTTTTGGTCCGATTTTGCAATTTAGGATGCTGGAAAACCTGCCGACATTTTTCACTTCGAATTTTGATATGAATGGCCTGGAGAACCACCTGACCTTTTCACAGCGCGGTGAGAAAGAAGAAGTGAAGGCGGCCCGGGTACTGGAAAGAATTCAATATTTAGCTGAGCCGGTCAAGCTTGATGGCGTGAATCGGAGAAGATGAAGAAAAGTGGTCTCTTAATGGAGGTCACTTTTTTCTTCTTACAAGGCCCATCCTACTTCTAAACACGTCCCCATCCCCATATACATGAAAAAAGAAGCAAGGGGGAAGGGGGGATGTCGTAGTGCAAATTTTGTTTCAAAACGATTCAGAGGCAATGAAATTACTGAATTTCGTTTCTGTCCATCCACTGGGGGCAGAATTTCAAGCATATATTCGATTTATTCCGCAACAAGGCATGCACGTGGATATAACGGAATCTTCAGGTGATGAATGGCTAATTCTGCTTCGTGATGCATTCCATTCTTTTTTATTGGAAGAAAAGACGCTTCCTGTTCTGGAGCAAATTATAGTCGGTAAATTTTTTTATAGGGAACGGGAAGAAATTGAAGCCATCATTGAAATTGCATCATCCATCATCGAGGCGGAAAGAGCCAGGAATCAAGATGGAGCATTCAGTATGGAGAAACGATTGATTGAGGAAGGACTTCAAAGCATCTTGGCTGGAAAGGTATCTTTTTCATTCGATTCTTTTACGACCTTCCGTTTAAAATCGTTTCAGCACACTTTGGAAAAGTATGTCGTCAAGGCGATTGATGAATATAAGCTGGAACAGGACTATCAAAATTTCATTGCTACGCTCCGTGATTGCCTTCAAGGGCAGGAGTCGAAATTAAGAAAGCTTCACCTTGTCAACCGGGACGGTTTTCACTTCTATGATCAGAAATTCAGCAAACTCGACCGTCCAAAAATCAATAGTATGATCGACAGGAGGCTTCTTGCCAAAAGCTCACTTTTTCTCGATACGGTGATACTTGCCCCGCTTTTATCGATTGCTCCTGAAAACTTGTGCATCTATACCGATGACAAGGAAGAGGGGCTCATCCAGACCATTTCAAGGATTTTCGAAGAACGGGCGACTATCTTGCCACTTTCGTCATTTTCTATGCAGTTGAATGAACTTTCGTGGAAAAAAGAAAATTAACCTTGATTTTCACCGTATAACAAATTATAATTTCCTACATACTATTAAAAAACTAAAAGTTATGATGAGGACAAGGGTATTCTAGTCGCCGATTATCAGAGAGGGAAGCCAACAGGCTGTAAGCTTCCTATTCGCATGGAACACTTACCACCTTTAAACTTCGGCTCGGAAAGCAGGCATTCTGCGATTATGAGCTGACGGGAAGCTGCCGTTACCAAGTTACAAGTGCCATTTTGCCGTGAAAAGCAAGCTGGAACGAGGGTGGAACCGCGGGTTAATGATATTTATTACTAAGCTCGTCCCTGTTTTATACAGGGGCGGGCTTTTTTGTGTTGTAATGGAATCAAAAACCTGTAATTTGTTCGAACAAATAAGAAGGAGTGATACTGAATGTCAGAACTACTGAAAATATCTTTTCCTGACGGAGCGGTCAAGGAGTTTGCTAAAGGCACAACAACTGAAGACATCGCTGCATCCATCAGTCCTGGTTTAAGGAAAAAATCCATTGCCGGAAAATTCAATGGTGAATTATATGATTTAAAACGTCCGATTGAACAAGATGGTACAATCGAAATCGTCACACAGGACGCAGCGGATGCTCTTGAAGTATTGCGTCACAGTACAGCGCACTTGATGGCACAAGCGATCAAACGTTTGTTCAAAAACGCTAAATTCGGCGTAGGGCCAGTCATTGAAGGCGGCTTTTACTATGATATGGATCTAGAGGAATCATTGACTCCCGAAGACCTTCCATTGATTGAAAAAGAAATGAAGAAAATCGTCAACGAAAACTTGGCAATCTCCCGCATCGAAGTGAGTCGTGATGAAGCGATTTCCCGTTTTAAAGAAATCGGCGACGAGTATAAATTGGAGTTGATCGATGCGATTCCTGCCGATCAGCAGGTAACACTTTATGAGCAAGGGGAATTCTTTGACCTTTGTCGTGGAATTCATGTTCCATCAACTGGGAAAATCAAAGAATTCAAGCTATTGAGCATCGCTGGAGCATACTGGAGAGGCGATAGCAAAAACAAAATGCTTCAACGCATTTACGGTACGGCTTTCTATAAAAAAGAAGATTTGGCCGAACACCTGCGTCTCCTTGAAGAAGCCAAGGAACGTGACCATCGTAAAATCGGCAAAGAATTGAACTTGTTCATGAGCTCACAGAAAGTGGGGCAAGGGCTGCCGATGTGGTTGCCAAAAGGCGCGACAATTCGCCGTACAATCGAAAGATATATCGTGGATAAGGAAGAACGTTTAGGCTATGACCATGTCTACACACCTGTAATGGGAAGCGTGGACCTTTATAAAACATCCGGACACTGGGATCATTACCAGGACGGCATGTTCCCGGTCATGGAGATGGAAAACGAACAGCTTGTCCTGCGTCCGATGAACTGTCCGCATCACATGATGGTCTATAAAAACAGCATCCACAGCTACCGCGAACTGCCAATCCGGATTGCCGAGCTAGGCTTGATGCACCGCTATGAAATGTCAGGTGCCCTTTCAGGCCTTCAGCGTGTACGTGGGATGACATTGAATGATGCGCACATTTTCGTTCGCCCCGACCAAATCAAAGAAGAGTTCAAGCGTGTTGTGAACCTTGTTCTGGAAGTTTATAAAGATTTCGATATCAAGGATTATTCATTCCGTCTGTCTTATCGCGATCCTCAGGATACAGAAAAATACTTCGATGATGATGACATGTGGGAAAAAGCGCAAAGCATGTTAAAAGGCGCCATGGATGAGCTTGGTCTTGATTACTTTGAAGCGGAAGGTGAAGCGGCATTCTACGGTCCTAAGCTTGATGTTCAGGTGCGTACTGCCTTAGGGAAAGATGAAACGCTTTCCACTGTTCAGCTTGATTTCTTGCTTCCTGAACGTTTTGACCTTAATTACGTCGGTGAGGACGGCAAGCAGCACCGTCCGGTTGTTATCCACCGCGGCGTCGTTTCCACAATGGAACGTTTTGTCGCTTACTTGATTGAAGAATACAAGGGGGCATTCCCTACTTGGCTTGCACCTATCCAAGCACAGGTGATCCCGGTTTCACCTGAAGTGCACTTGGATTATGCGAAAGAAGTACAGGAAAAACTTAAAGCGCAAGGCATTCGTGTCGACCTGGATACACGTGACGAGAAAATCGGTTACAAAATCCGTGAAGCGCAAATGCAAAAAATCCCGTATATGCTGGTCGTTGGAGACAATGAAGCCAAAGAAGGCAGCGTGAATGTACGTAAATACGGTGAACAAAAATCCGAAACGATCGCATTTGAAGATTTCGTTTCAGCGATTAAGGCGGAAGTGAGCCGTTAATAGCAAAAAGAGGGGCACATATAGTTGTGTCCCTCTTTTTAATCATGGCATGATAAAATGAAACCATCATGTGAAAATATGTACAGCAATGAAAAGGAGGGGCAGCATGAAAAAGAAATTTACTTATCTATTCGGACCGACATTCCTTGTCATCATCATCTTATTGTTATTGGATGATTATCGACAATATGCCATCGTCCCGGTCCTGCTTTTTTGGATAGTCCTATTTTCTTGGGACACCATTGAGAAAAAGAAAAAGGCGAAAGAAGACTCTTAACATGTGATGGCTTCGGCCAGTATGGACTGTAACTAAAGGGGGAATGGGGATAAATGGAGATTAGAAGGGCTTCAAGGAAAGACGCGGGTAACTTGGCTGCTCTGTTCAATCATGTAGAAGATTCCGGGTATATGCTGTTTAACCCTGGGGAAAGAAAAGCTACGGCGAAACAAATGGAAAAGCAATTGGAGCAAATCGAAAAAAATCCCCCTTCCATTGTCCTCGTTTCCGCTAGCGGCAATGAGTTGACTGGTTACCTAATCTTATTGGGCAATCAAATGGGCCGAACGAGGCATTCCGCCAAAATCGTCATCGGCATCCATGAACAGGTTAGAGGAAAAGGTATCGGTACGAAGCTATTTCAGAAAATGGAGGAGCATGCACGGACTAACGAAATACGGCGTCTGGAATTGTCCGTGATTGCAAACAACGCCCCTGCGCTTTCCTTGTATCATAAGATGGGGTTCGAAAAGGAAGGAATAAAACGGGAATCACTGTTTTTTGATGGAAAGTATCATGATGAATATTTTTTGTCCAAATTACTTTAAAAAACGTATTGTCAAATAACTGAATGTCTGATAATATTAATTTTGTTGTGAAAAACGAATAAAATTTAGCATTTGACAAGTCATCAGTGTTTATGATATATTTCTAAAGTGAATTGAATACGTGTTTGATGAAAAGAAGAAGCACCCGCTTCTCACCTGGTTGACGCAAACAATGCAGTTAACAGGTCATGATTTGATTATTTGGATCTTTCTGAATGAGTCTATCAAGTGTGGGTGCAACATGCATCCACACTTTTTTATTATGATTATATCCTGTAAGCGAGTTGTGAGCGTGACCGAATTTATTCAAATATTCGTATTCGCCAATATCTTTGGAGGTGGCTAACTATTAGTAAAGACGCGATGGTAAACGAGGGCATCCGAGCCCGTGAAGTTCGTCTTATTGACCAAAACGGAGAACAACTTGGAATTAAAACGAAATTCGAAGCATTGGAAATTGCCGCTCGTGTAAATCTTGATCTAGTTTTAGTTGCTGCAAATGCAAAGCCTCCGGTAGCCCGGATCATGGACTACGGAAAACACCGCTTCGAGCAGCAAAAGAAAGACAAGGAAGCACGTAAAAATCAAAAAGTCATCAGTCTGAAAGAGGTTCGTTTGAGCCCGACGATTGAAGAGCATGATTTCAATACGAAGCTTCGCAACGGTATTAAATTCCTTGAAAAAGGCGATAAAGTAAAAGCTTCTATCCGATTCAAAGGACGTGCCATTACGCATAAGGAAATTGGTCAACGTGTACTCGTTCGTTTTTCTGAAGCATGTAAAGAAGTGGCTACAATCGAGCAACACCCAAAAATGGACGGGCGCAGCATGTTCATTATCTTAGCACCGAAAAACGAAAAGTAATTGTAAAGTAATTTGTAATGAGGAGGAATACCTTATGCCTAAAATGAAAACTCACCGCGGATCTGCTAAACGTTTCAAAAAGACTGGATCCGGCAAACTTAAGCGTTCTAACGCTTACACAAGCCATTTATTTGCTAACAAATCTACTAAGCAAAAGCGTAAGCTTCGCAAAGCTAGCCTTGTAAGCAAAGGTGACTTCAAACGTATTCGTCATATGCTAGACAACATTAAATAAGTTCGATTTATCGAGTTAAATAGGAGGGAAATAACATGCCACGTGTAAAAGGCGGTACTGTTACTCGCAAACGTCGTAAAAAGGTAATAAAATTAGCTAAAGGTTACTATGGCGCGAAACATATTCTTTTCAAAGTAGCTAACCAACAAGTAATGAAGTCAGGAAACTATGCTTTCCGTGACCGTCGTCAAAAGAAACGTGATTTCCGCAAACTTTGGATCACTCGTATCAACGCTGCAGCACGCATCAACGGTCTTTCTTACAGCCGTTTAATGCATGGCCTAAAGCTTGCTGGTATCGAAGTGAACCGCAAAATGCTTGCTGATCTTGCTGTTGCTGACGAACAAGCTTTTGCTCAATTAGCAACTGCTGCTAAACAACAATTAGACAAATAAGTCTGACTGATACCGCCACTCTCTTTTCAAGAGGGTGGCTTTTTACATATTTAAAGGAGGGAATGGGAATGCAAGGAGTATGGTTCATTGCTGCTTATATGATCATCACGAACATCATCGGTTTTGCCTTAATGGGAATCGACAAAAGGAAAGCGCGTAATGGGGAGTACCGGATCAGCGAAAAGACACTTTGGTTTTGGGCAGTCATAGGAGGAGGGACTGGGTCCTTTTTGGGGATGAAGCAATTCCGCCATAAGACGAAGCATGCCGCTTTTAAGTGGGGTCTGCCTATATTGATGATTCTGCAGATAGGCTTATTGATTAAGGTATTCATTCAATTGTAATAAGTAGCCCGTATAGTGTATATGCTTGTAGAAGCAGCAAAGAGTAGCTGGAGGGAGAGCATGAATGATAAACTGACACTTGTGATGAGCTACGTTCAATCTGGAAGCGTGTTTGCACCGTTGATTTTTATCACTTTTCATTTATTAAGGCAATTTTTATTCATTCCCGTCATTGTGGTTTGCATGTCTGGAGGAGTATTATTCGGGGCAGCTTTTGGAACCATCTATTCGGTAATCGGTTTGACCCTTTCCAGCATGGCCTTTTATTTCGTGATAGGCAAATTTCCGAAAACAAAGGAAAGGCTGCTGCGGCTTAAGAATAAGCTGTTTGGTAACCGAAAACTGAACAGCCGGCAAATTGCAGTACTCAGGCTAATACCATTCATACACTTTTATTTATTGTCGCTTTGTTTATTGGAATCCAATAAAGGGCTGAAAAATTATTTTTACCTATCCTTCATGACCAATCTTCCTGTAGCATTCGTATACACTGTTTTTGGCCACTATATTGCAGATTTCAGTCCCACGCTGATCGTCATCATTTTATTATCCTTAACCTTATTGATCTATTTATTGAGAGAGAAGCAGACGGTCGTCCCCTGGAAGGAATTTTTTCGTTCAGATGATTAATATAGAGCCTTGAGTCCATTTTCCTCAAGGCTCTTCATTATGCGTGATTTTTCAATTTTGTAAGAACTCCTTGACCGGGCTCTTCCAATCAATAACGGCATCCGGGTATTGTTTTTTTATGGCTGCCTCGATTTTCAAGAAATCATTTCGCTTCAAGCCTTTCAGTCCTGCCACTTTTTTAGGCCAAATGAAGATGGAGATGACCTCGAAGGAGCGTTCCGTCGTCCCTAAATACTTTTCCCCTTCAAACATCACCCCGTTGTACGTCAATAAAAAATTCTTTCGTATATTGGCTGTATCGTCGAGCAGAAAGAATTTTTTCTGTTCATGTGCCAGCTCTAATTTTCTTTTCGGATTAAATAGGTATTTAATGACTGTATAGATTAAGAAAATGATGAGAGCCAAAAGAATGAACCGCATGATCAATACCATGGAGATACCTCCTTAAACAGAGTGATTCCCTTTCATTTACGTATGGGTTTTTAATAAGTTTCATTTATTTGATATAATTTAGGGGAAGACGAAGGAAAGAAGTGATGAAAATGAATATAAGTAAATTAATGGAAATGCAGGCGGCTTTGGATGAGCATATACAATCCAAGCATGATTTGGGTGCGGAAGACTTGGTGGAACGGAAGATACTTGCTCTTTTAGTGGAGCTTGGAGAGCTTGCCAATGAAACAAGATGTTTTAAATTCTGGAGTCTTAAAGGACCCTCTGATAAAGAAACGATTTTGGCTGAATATGTGGATGGCATTCATTTCATTTTGTCACTCGGGATCGAACGGGGTTTTGTACCGGAAGTTCCATCTGCCCTAAAGATGCATCAGGAGGATTTGACGGTTCAATTTACTGCCATTTACGGCTACGTCAGTGAATTTCGCACACAGTTGACAGATTCATCTTACCAAAAGGTTTTTACTGCGTATTTACATTTAGGGGAGTTGCTCGGATTTTCGGCAGCGGATGTGGAAAAAGCATATGTAAGCAAAAATGAAGTCAATTACGAAAGGCAAAAGCAAGGCTACTGATTGTTTATGAAATCGTTTGTCTGTATAATTATTCTTGTAATTTAAGTTATAAGGAGGTAAGGGAATGGCTCAATTGGATGAAACGTTAAAGATGCTTGCTGACTTAACGGATGCTAAAGGCATTGCAGGAAATGAAAGTGAAGTAAGAAAAGTGATGACCGAATACATAACACCATTTGCAGATGAAATATCGACAGATGGGCTGGGAAGTTTGATCGCCAAGAAAACGGGAGATGAAAACGGACCGAAAATCGTCGTTACCGGGCATATGGACGAAGTCGGTTTCATGATCACCCAAATTGATGATAAGGGATTTTTGCGTTTTCAGCCGGTAGGGGGCTGGTGGTCACAGGTAATGCTGGCCCAGCGCGTGACGATCGTTACGGGTAAAGGTGATATAACGGGCATTATCGGTTCCAAGCCGCCACATATCCTGTCAGCGGAAGCGCGGAAGAAGCCGATTGATATTAAGGATATGTTCATTGATATTGGTGCATCCAGCAAAGAAGAGGTTAAGGAATGGGGCGTTAAGCCGGGGGATATGGTTGTGCCATATTTTGAATTCACGGTTATGAATAATGAAAAGATGCTGCTCGCCAAAGCCTGGGACAATCGAATTGGCTGTGCAATCGCCATTGATGTGCTTAAACAGCTGAAAGACAGCGACCATCCTAACGTAGTTTATGGAATTGGCGCAGTGCAAGAAGAGGTCGGCCTGCGTGGCTCCAAAACATCCACATTCAAAATTCAGCCGGATATCGGTTTTGCCGTCGATGTCGGCATTGCTGGCGATACACCGGGGGTTTCCGAAAAAGAAGCGATGAGCAAGATGGGGGAAGGCCCGCAAATCGTCATCTATGATTCATCGATGGTGGCACATAAGGGATTACGAGATTTCGTCACCGACACGGCTGATGAAATGAATATTCCTTATCAATATGAATCGATTCCTGGCGGCGGGACGGATGCCGGCTCCATCCATTTAACGGCAAATGGTGTTCCCGCCCTGGCGATCACAATTGCCACACGCTACATTCATTCACACGCAGCAATGCTTCACAGGGATGATTATGAGAATGCAGTCAAGCTCATTGTCGAAGTGATTAAACGCCTCGATCGCGAAGCGGTTGATCGGATCATTTACGAGTAATATAGTAAGTTAAAAATGGAGAGGCCTAATATAGGTCCTCTCCATTTTCTTTTTCTTATTTCTACTTGTCTTCGACAATTATATAGACAGCTTTGATGGGTCCATGGACGCCGACGACAAGGTCCATTTCAATATCAGCCGAATTGCTCGGCCCTGTTATGAAATTGATGCAGGAAGGAACGACTTCGCCCCGGGTAACTTTTGAACGGATGGCCGCAGCAGCCTGGGTCATTCGCGGAACGATGGTGCTTTTCGGAATGATGGAAACATGGCAGGAAGGAAGGAAGCTGATGGAACGGCCGTGGTCCTTGTCGCTGAACAAGACGACGGTCGCTGATTCTGCTAGTGTCATCTCACTGAATGTGATTCCGATGTTAGCACTTTCTGCTTTTTCGATATTTTCATTCCCGGCTTGGTGATCCCATATATGGACATCATTTTCCTTTAAGATGCCCTCTAACCCATACTCGGTAAATCGATCGTCCTTAGGGATGATCACGGGTCCGTTTCCAAGTTCCTCGATCACCTTTGTTAAGCAATTCACCACTTGCTTGGAGTCGGTAAGGTGAAATTGAGTATGCACCCGTTTACATTGCTCCTTCAATTCCGCGATAAGATCATTTTGTGTCGCATGTTTCAAAACTTCTTTTTGGGGGGCATGCTTCCATTCCGGAACGGAGATGCCTTCCGTAATAGGAGCCCTTCCCAGGTTTTTGGCTATATTGTTTAAAAATTCCTCTTCATTATGGATGGTTCCATTCATGATGGTTTCCCTCCTTTTTCCCGATTTTTGAACCAGTCCCGAAAGCTCTCTTTCCCTGGAGCAGGGAACTCGCGGCTTTCTGTCCAAGTTTTGAGCGGTCCCGGGCCTTTCGAGATGATATCCCCCGTTTTAAAAGGTGACATCGCTGATGGGGCCATTTTGGAGCCGAATTTATAAAGCATAGGCGATGCCGCACCAATCCCAAAGGCCTTCATGGCCATCTTTTCTGAAAACGGCGCCATTTTTTCCTTTTCAACGATGACTTCACGATGTTTCCTCAGTAAATCATGGAGAGGAATCTTTACCGGACAGGCATCTGTACAGGCTGCACAAAGAGTGGAGGCATACGGCAGTTCCTTGAAATCATCATATCCTCCGAGTAAGGGTGAAAGCACAGCGCCGATTGGTCCGGGGTAAATTGAACCATATGAATGACCGCCAACCTGGCGATAGACCGGGCAGACATTTATACAGGCAGCACAGCGAATGCATTGAAGAACGGATTGAAACTCAGTTCCTAAGATGGAGGAGCGTCCATTATCCACGATCACAAGGTGAAACTCCTCGGGTCCGTCTACATCACCTTCATCACGCGGACCGGTAAGTGCGGTGATGTAACTGGTCAATCTTTGGCCGACAGCGCTTCTTGTCAATAAGCTGACAAGGACTTCGAATTCATCGAATGTAGGTACAAGCCGTTCCATTCCCATCACGGTGATTTGCGTTTTTGGGAGGGCAGTGACCAAATCGGCATTTCCTTCATTCGTCACCAATCCGATCGAGCCCGTTTCCGCAATCGCAAAATTACAGCCGGTAATGCCCACATCGGCGCTTAAGAAATCTTTCCGCAGAATGCCCCGCACATGGGCGGTAAGCTCTTCCGGTTTTTCGGTTTGCGTATAGGCAAGCTTTTCTTTAAAAACATCCCTGATCTGTTCTTTATTTTTATGGAGCGCAGGTGCGACGATATGGGAAGGGGGATCATGATCATCCACTTGTAAAATGTATTCTCCAAGGTCCGTTTCAACGACATCGAGGCCAACTGCCTCAAGAGTTGCATTCAAATTGATCTCTTCCGTAACCATCGATTTGGATTTAACGACCTTTTTGGCATTCTTTTTTACAATGACATCCTTAATGTAGCCGCTTGCTTGTTCAGCGGTTTCAGCGAAGAAGACATGACCGCCCCTTTTCGAAACGTTTTCGGCAAGCTGGTGCAAATAGAAATCAAGGTTACTGAGCACATGCTGCCGAATTTCTTCCCCAAGGGAACGCCAATCCTCCCAGCTTCCCAATTCATCAACGGCAGTCAGCCGCCGTCCGTGTAATCGTTCTTGGGCACTGGATACGGCCAATCGCATAAAGTCATTATGTATTCCTTCATCCACCCGGTCTTTAAATTTGGCAGAGCTGGTTTTCATAGCCATAAGTTTTTCCCTCCTCGCTTTCTTTAAATGCTATTCAGGACTTCCGCAATGTGAAGGACTTTCACCGGTTGCCCCTTCCTTTGGATCCGTCCGCCGATATTCATCAAACATCCTGCATCCCCGCCGATTAAAAAGTCGGCACCGGTTTCTTCAATATTGCATACCTTCTCCTCAACCATTTGTCCGGAAATGTCACCCATCTTAACCGAAAAGGTCCCCCCGAACCCGCAGCAGTTTTGGGCATCCGGAAGTGGTGTCATTTCCAGCCCCCTGACATGGCTTAATAAAATGGCAGGTGCTTCCTTCACCTTAAGCAGCCGTGTCATATGGCATGAAGTATGATAAGTGGCCTTTCCCTTGAGGGTAGCCCCGACGTCGGTCACTTTTAAGACATCCACGATGAATTGGGACAATTCATATGTTTTAGCCGCTAATGATGCCGCTTTCTTTTCCCATACGGCATCACCTTTGAAAAGTACCGGATATTCCTTGAACATCGCTGCACAGGAACCGGAAGGGGTTACGACGTATTCAGCATCCGCGAACGTTTTAATCATCTTTTTCATGGCTTCCTTCGATTCCTTCGTATACCCGCTATTATATGCCGGCTGTCCGCAGCATATCTGGGACTCCGGGAAATCGATCTCACAGCCTAATCTCTCGAGTAGCTCCACTGTCGCTTTGCCGACATTGGATTGAAACAAATCCACTAAACATGTTGCAAAGAGAGTAACTTTCAATCTGAACTCCTCCTTTTTCAAAATGGGTTAACAGGTCATCTGATGACTAGAAAATGGAAAAAGGAAATGGCTAAGAGAAGATACCAATTTCCAAGATTTTTTAAATGAAGTAATCGTTTTCAAAATAATATATCAATTTAATCCTTTTTTGTATAGGGTATTTTTGAAATTTAAAGGAATGTCAATGATTCTTTTGCTGATTTTTTTGGATGACGCGGTCCAGCGATTCCTCGACGCTTTGAAGATGAAACAGCATGGCACTGCGGGCTCCGTCCTCATCCTGTGCCACGATTGCATCATATATCCTGACATGCTGCTGGTAAAGCTGCTTGAGTGTCATCTCTTCGGAATAAAGCGCAGCCCGACGGATATCACGCATCTTTTCCGTCATTAATTCTGAAACATGATTCATCAATGTAATCAGCAGCTCATTTTGTGATGCATTTGCCACGGCAACATGGAAGGAGATATCCGCTTTATCACTAAGTTCTTCATCATCCGAGACCTTTTCCATATTAAAAAGCATGTCCTTAAGTTCGATAAGGTTTTCTTCCGTTCTCTTCTTCGCTGCCACTTCCGCCGTACCGGACTCAAGGATTTTCCGGACTTCCAGTAAATGCTTGATATTGTCTTGATCCATCAAAAGGGCGGCAGACAAGGGGTGGTTCATGATGGCGGGGTCGAAGGTTTTCACGAATGTTCCTTCACCTTGTTTTATTTCAATAAGACCCATTGAACTCAATGCACTTAATGCTTCGCGGATGGCCGGGCGCCCGACTTGGAAATTTTCCGCAAGCTGCTGAATGGAATCCAATTGTTCACCTGGTTTCAGGCTGCCTGACCGAATCATTTCATAAAGTTCATCGCTGACTTCTTCATAAATTTTTTTCGGCTTTATTTTTTTATATACCAAGTAGTAGCACCTCTATTTTCTATGAGTTTCTCTAGTTAATATTATATAACACAAATGATCTTTGACACTTCCAGAAGAGTTAAAAATCAACAAAAAATAAAAAAAATCTTGCTTTTATATATTCAATCATTTAATTTAAATGAGTAATCATCAAGTCATCTGATGACTTTGAATACTTGGATATGTAAGGGGTTTCAATTAGCATTTGATTTCTGAATTTTTAAAAAAGTCAATAGTAAAAGGAGTCGAAATGAATGACATGGACACAAAACTTTACGCCGATCACCGATAATTTAGTTTTATCATCTCTTGCCGCACTCATTCCAATTCTTTACTTCTTCTGGGCGCTTACCATCAAACGCATGAAAGGTTACATGGCAGGTATAACGACGTTGCTTGTAGCTCTTGCAGTGGCTGTATTGATATATGGGATGCCTGCAGGAAAAGCAGTGATGTCCGCTTCACAAGGAGGCGTATATGGGCTGCTCCCAATCGGATGGATAATCATCACTTCCGTATTTTTGTACAAGATGACTGTTAAAAGCGGGCAATTCAATATCATTCGTTCTTCTGTGCTTTCGCTTACGGAAGACCGGCGCCTCCAGGCATTATTGGTGGCATTTTCTTTCGGGGCCTTTTTAGAAGGTGCTGCGGGATTTGGAGCACCGGTCGCCATTTCAGCCGCGCTTTTAGTCGGTCTCGGCTTTAATCCGCTATATGCAGCCGGGATTTGTTTGATCGCGAATACCGCTCCGGTAGCGTTCGGGGCCGTTGGAATACCGATCATCGCCATGGAAGGCCCTACTGGCATAGCCGCCATGGAGATTTCCAAAATGGTCGGCCGCCAATTGCCATTCCTTTCTGCTTTCATTCCGCTTTATCTCATTTTAATCATGACTGGGTGGAAAAGGTCGCTTGAGGTTTTGCCGGCAATTTTGGTTTCCGGAATTTCCTTTGCCATCACACAATACTTAAGTTCGAATTTTCTTGGGCCCGAATTACCCGACATCCTATCCGCGTTAGTGTCACTGTTTGCATTGGCAATTTTCCTTAAATTCTGGAAACCTAAGACGATCTTTCGATTTGCATCAGAGGAAACGGCAGCTGCTGTCGAACCATTATATACAGCCGAAGCGGAAACAAAATACACGAAATGGCAGATATTCCATGCTTGGTCACCATTCCTTCTGTTAACGCTTTTCATCACAATATGGGGGATGAACCCAATAAAGCCGGCACTATCCGGACATTATGAAGGCAACAATGTGCTGCTTGGCGGAATCAATGAAATCGGGAAACTATTAACCTTCCAAATCGAAGTTCCAGGTCTGCATAATGAGATAATCGGAAGTAATGGATTGCCGATTGCGGCTTTCTATAAAATAGAACTGCTCGGAGCAGCCGGGACGGCCATTTTACTGGCTGCCATCGTAACGAAGTTCATCGCACACATGTCTTCAAAAGACTTTTATGGCACCTTTGTTGAAGCGATGAAAGAGTTGGCCAAACCAATCTTGATGATTTCTACCGTGGTTGCTTTTGCTTATGTGACGAATGCTTCAGGCATGTCGACAACATTAGGGATGACCCTGGCAAAATCGGGTGATTTATTTCCGTTCTTCGCACCTGTTCTTGGCTGGCTAGGTGTGTTCATTACCGGATCGGATACATCAGCCAACCTCTTATTTGGCAGTCTGCAGAAAGTGACTGCGCTTAAAGTGGGGATGGAACCGGTTCTGGCACTGGCGGCCAACTCTTCTGGAGGGGTCACTGGAAAGATGATTTCCCCACAATCGATAGCGATAGCTTGTGCTGCCGTAGGATTGGCGGGCAGGGAATCGGAATTATTGAGATTCACGCTTAAACATAGCTTTTTTTTATTGCTGCTTGTTTGTGTGATTACCTTCTTGCAAAATGGCGTCCTTTCCTGGATGATTCCATAAGTAGAATGAGGCTCCCTTTTCATCGGGGAGCCTCGAAATATTTTCAAGTCCATTCAAAAAAGGAGGACATATCATGCAATTGGCAGCTGTTGCAGGAAAATTGGTGCATGAGGTTCGAAAACTGATAGATGAGGAGATCATCATTATTGATCATGCTGGCATGATTATCGCCAGCACCGATGGCAGCCGCATTGGATCTTTTCATGAAGGGGCCATCCACGCTTTCAACTATCGCGAGAAATTGATCATCAATAAACAGGATGAACGAAGTTGGAAAGGAGTGAAGGCAGGGATAAACCTGCCTATTTTCTTTAATCAGGAAGCCGTTTGTGTCATTGGAATTACAGGTGACCCCAAACATGTTTCCCCTTATGCGGAACTATTAAAAAAGATGACGGAGATGTTCATTCAGGAAAGCTATCATATTGAACAAGCTGAATCCCAATCACGTCTGATGGAATTCTTTGTATTTGAATGGCATCAGCTGCAGACGTTCAATGAGCACTTCCTTCAGAAGGCCAAGTTGCTTGGGGTCGATGTTCATGCGGACCGGATCATCACCCTTGGTGAATTCAAGACTGAGGAAATCATTGAACCTCATGTATGGAGAACGCTTCAGATATTCATAAGACAGCAGCATCCCAATGACATCGCAGTACGTTGGGGGAGGAACCGATTCGTCATTCTTTCAATGGCCGATTTCATCGGTTCAAAAAACCAGCAATATATGAAACTAAGTAAACTGCAAAAAAAGCTGGAGGAGAGTTCGGGTTATAAAGTGTGTGCAGGAGTTAGTTCGCGTGCATCAGGATCCGCTTTCAGGCCAGCGTTTTTTAAAGCGGAACGTTCCTTGAAAATCGCGTCCCCTTCATCAGGTATCATATTTGACGAGGACTTGAAACTTGAGGTCCTGCTTGATGAAGTTACCGCTGAAACAAGACAGGAATATTTATCCCGGACGATTCAGGAGTTGCTACCTAATGAGGAGCTACTTAAAACCCTTTCCATGTATTTTACATGTGATCTATCTTTAAAAGAGACCGCTAGAGCCCTCCATATCCATATCAATACCCTCCATTACAGGCTCAAGCGCATTGAGGATTTGACCCGGCTGAACCCTAGGAAGCCAGGCGATTTAGTCATGATGTATCTTGCATTAAGTGTATTGGATAAACATCCAAATTAATTCTATGAAAAGCTCAAAATTCTATATGTTTATACATAGAAGGCCGAGTGTTTTTTTTCTTATACTTACATCATATAAAAAATCTAAATTTCCTATGTTTATATGAGGAGGATGTACATGTTAACAAAGCAGGTTAAGCAGCTACTTCTTGCCATCGTCGGTCAGGAGAATTACGATGACTCGAAAGTGGAATGTCTAGTCTATTCATATGATGCAACGCCTGGATTTCAAGCGTTGCCGGATGCTGTCATCAAACCGGGCAGCACAGCTGAAGTCGCAGCCATCGTCAAAGTTTGCAACGAATACAATGTTCCGATCGTTCCGCGCGGGTCTGGGACGAATTTAAGCGGAGGCACATGCCCGACAGAGGGAGGGCTTGTCCTTTTATTCAATCGAATGAATTCATTACTTGAAATAGATGAGGAGAACTTAACGGCGACCGTACAGCCTGGGCTCATCACTTTGGACTTGATTTCAGCAGTTGAAGAGAAGGGATTGTTTTATCCGCCGGATCCAAGTTCGATGAAAATCTCCACGATTGGCGGTAACATTAATGAGAATTCTGGTGGACTGCGAGGCTTAAAGTATGGAGTCACCCGTGATTATGTCATCGGGCTTGAAGTCGTCCTTCCGAATGGGGACATCATTCGAACAGGGGGCAAGCTTGCCAAAGATGTAGCCGGATATGATTTAACGAAACTTTTTGTCGGATCGGAAGGGACCTTGGGCATCGTTACGGAAGCGACCTTAAAGCTGATTCCAATGCCGGAAACGACTAAGACGATGCTTGCCTTATATCAAGATTTGGATGCTGCAGCCCAGTCAGTGGCCAAAATCATTTCAAATAAAATCATTCCTGTGACATTGGAATTTCTGGATCGTCCGACGTTGATCGTGGTTGAGGACTTTGCGAAAATCGGTTTGCCTACCAATGTGGAAGCCGTCCTGCTGATTGAACAGGATGGACCGCCTGAAGTGGTGGAACGTGATATGAAAAGGATGGCCGATATCTGTCTAGAGGAAAAGGCGGTTTCCGTGGAAATTGCCGAAACGGAATCTGACGCTGTCGCCTTGAAAACGGCAAGACGGACAGCACTTTCCGCATTGGCACGCCTCAAGCCGACGACCATTTTGGAAGATGCCACCGTTCCTCGCTCGGAAATTGCCAAAATGGTTAGAGCGATTAATGAGATCGCTGACAAGCATAACGTGGACATTTGCACGTTCGGTCATGCTGGGGATGGGAACCTCCATCCGACATGCATTACCGACGCTCGTAATCATGAGGAAATGGAGAGGGTGGAGCTCGCTTTTGCCGACATTTTTGCCGCGGCTATCGACCTTGGCGGGACGATTACCGGTGAACATGGTGTAGGAGCGATGAAGGCCCCGTATCTTGAATGGAAGCTGAAGAAAGAAGGGATTGATGCCATGAGGGCGATTAAACAGGCTTTCGATCCCAATAACATCATGAATCCCGGCAAAGTATTTGCCAAGGAAACCAGGAAAAGGGTGGTGGTTTCTTCATGACGACAGTTAAGGAAAGGGAAACCATTGCCATTCAATTCGCGGAAAAAATGAATGAAGATGAATTGTTGAATTGTATGCGCTGCGGTTTTTGCTTACCCCATTGCCCGACATACATAGAATCGGGGCTGAAGGAATCCCACTCACCAAGGGGCCGGATTGCACTTATGAAAGCGGTGGCGGATGGTGTGATTGAGCCAGATAGGGATGTAGAACGTTCGTTGAGTCTTTGCCTCGGCTGCAGGGCTTGTGAACCTGTGTGCCCTTCAGGTGTGAAATACGGACACCTTCTTGAAGAAGCAAGGGATATCATCCATCAGAATAAAAAACACAGCTTCCCTGTAAAAACGATCCGCAAGGCCGTTTTTAGTGGACTATTCCCGCACCAGGAGCGAATGCAGACCATGACAAGTTTGCTTGGCTTCTATCAGAAATCAGGCCTGCAATACATGGCCCGTAAAACGGGAGTCCTCAACATGCTTCCGGATAATTTGGCAGCCATGGAAAAAGTGCTGCCGAAAGTCCCGAAAAAAGCAGAAATGAAAAATAGGCCAACCGAGCTGCCTGCAATCGGAACGCCGCTCAAAAAGGTGGCTTTCTTTTCCGGCTGCTTGATGGATACGATGTTTTTGGAAACGAACAAGGCCACACTAAAGCTTCTTCAGCTGGCCGGATGTGAAATCGTGATACCGAAATCCCAGGCCTGTTGCGGTGCGCTGCATGGTCACAGTGGTGAAAAAGCAGGTGCAAAGCAACTGGCCAAGCGTAATATTGAAGCCTTTGAAACGGAGGAAGTTGATTATATCATTACGAATGCCGGTGGCTGCGGCGCTTTTCTCATAGATTATGATCATCTGCTCCAAGATGAACCGGAATGGCATGACCGTGCAATCTCATTTAAAAATAAGTTGAAAGATATCAGCCAGATCCTTGTTGATTTGCGTTTTCAGGAAAAAGTTCGCCTGAAACTTCCAGCTCAATCCGTAACTTTCCAGGATTCCTGTCACTTACGGAATGTGATGAACACCTCCTCGGCTCCGCGAATTCTCCTTCAATCAATAGAAGGAATCGATTTCAGGGAAATGAAGGATGCCGATCGCTGCTGCGGCTCAGCTGGGATATATAATATTGTTGAATCAGAGATGTCCATGAACATTCTCGACTCTAAAATGGAGCACACGAAATCGACACAGGCCGATATTGTTGTCACGGCAAACCCTGGCTGCCTGTTGCAAATGCAATTGGGGATCGAGCGGGAAAACCTGGGGGAATGCACAAAAGCGGTGCATATTGCGGACCTGCTAATAAAGGCTGTGGCGTTATAATAGAAGAAAAAAGATCACAAGCATTATTTGAAAAAACGAAATGGCATGATTTGGTTAAACATTACATTTTTATAAAGGGGGAAACCCTTGTAAAGCTTGGATTTCAATTAAAAATGCGTTCTGTGCTGAGAACGAATTGTAAATGATATAACAAAAATGAAATATGGATTCCTCGTTTACTTAGGAACATGGCGGGTATTGTTTATATATAGCATCCACTAAACGAAACAACAAAACCTAAGGAGGAATGTAAAATGAATAAAACAGTATATGGAGTATATGAATCAAATGCAGAAGTGATCCAAGCAATTAATGCACTTAAGGCAAAGGGTTTTGAAGGGGACGATATTACGGTCGTCGCAGATAAGGAAGAAACATTGGATTTCACGAACCATCAACGGGAAACGGATGTTCACACAATGACGAATGTTCCTAACGACGAATCGTTTATGGACAAGGTGGCACGTTTCTTCATGCCGGAAGATACGGCAGACCTTTCAACAAGATTGGCTAATGCAGGACTTTCGAATAGCGATGCGGCTGAACATGTCTTTGATGTAGAAAATGGAAAAGTCCTGGTTCTGGTTGAAGAAGGTGAAGGCCATCTTGGAACGGCAAGAGATAAATTCACGACCGGAACAATGGACACTGCCGGTAGAAGGCTTGATACTAACTCCACCAACCCATTATATAATGGCACGGAAAAAACTGATGCATTAAATAAAGAAGATGTTTATGGAGTCAACGGACAAGGCCGTGAATTGCCAGAAGATGAAAGGACACTTACACTTCGGGAAGAACAGCTGAACATTGACAAAGAAAGAGTTCAGACAGGAGAAGTCGTCATTAATAAAGAAGTCAATGAACAGCATAAAACGATCAATGTCCCTGTTGAACACGAAGAAGTGACAGTTGAGCATAGATCGGTTTCAGGGCGTGAAGCGAATCGAGAAACCGGAACCATTGAAGATGGGGAAACATTACGAATCCCGGTTGTTGAAGAAAAACTGGAAGTTTCGAAAAAACCGGTTGTCACCGATGAAATTGTCATCAAGAAACATGCTGTACAAGAAACGGAACAAGTTCAGGATACTCTTAAAAAGGAAGATATCCAGCTTGATAGTACAGATGAATCGATCGTGAATGAGAAAAAGGCAACTGAACGTAGAACCGACCGCTTCTAAGAGTGAAGGAAATGGCCTGCAGTTTTAAAACTGCAGGTTTCCTTTTGGTTTTTAGACCGATTAAAGGTCCGAGCTTAGGGAAGGCAAACCTTTTTGTTTAATTGGCACCCATCAGGGTATAAATACACATAAGAAGAAATATCGGAAAAAGGAGGAGGAATATGCATGGGAAAAACGTTATATGGTGTTTTTAATACGGAAAGAGAAATGATTCGGGCTATACAATCCCTCAAGGAAAAGGGGGTTCATGAAGGGGAAATAACGGTAATGGCTGATAAGAAAGAAGATTTGGATTTCGTTAATGAAAAGCATGATCCGGATGTCGAAGTCGTTACTAACTCTAACGAGGAATCCTTCATTGATAAAATGAAACACTTTTTCCTGAACGAGGGTTCCGAAGATATAAGGAACCGCTTAGGTGAGCTAGGGCTTGCCGATAGTGAAGCAACCGCTTATATAAATGAAGTGGAGGCTGGAAAATTCCTCATTCTTTTAGATGAATCGGAAACCGTAACAGCACGTGAGAACATAACTTCCAATCGCATCGAGGATACGGACGCACCTGCAGAGAATCCGCTTAAAACAGGGGTGGTGAACAATCCGGACCCGAACCTTTTTCCGGAAACAACCGCGAATGCCTATCAAACAAGGGAAATGGAAGCACAGCCAGGAAGAAGCGAAGAGCTTCACGGAAATTCCGCCAATATCTATGAAAATGAAGAGCTGGATATGAAGCGAGCTCAAGAAAGGGAAATCTGGGGGAATTCCACAGAAAAATTCAAGAATCAAAAACCAGGGATTCATGAAGGAACACTGGCAAGCGACCCGTTTGCAGACGATGCTGACAAAAACCTGGACGCTCAAGGATCACAGGATCGGACCGCGGGACCGACAGCCAGCGGACAGCAAGAGGAAGGCTTACAAGAAGAATACATCAAAAATCGAATCAATACCGACAATCTGTAATACCGCAACAAGAGCAGCCTGCATAAGGCTGTTTTTGTTTGTTTACTTAGATTGAAGAAATTTGCGACACTCCTGCCGAAATCACTGTCTAGCTGAGACACGCTGCCGTTTGCTTTGGCTTGTGAGACAGTCGACTGAAAGGGAGTGGAACTTTTTTAATGGCTCTTTTCGTAAAGATTGTTGTTTTTAAAACGAAACTATTTAAGGTTGATTGGAGCGGAAGTGCGAGACTCCTGCGGAAGCAGCGGGACAGGTGAGCCCCCACAGGCGTTTACGCCGAGGGGGCTCACCGCCCGCACCAAGGAAAGCGAGCATCTGGAGGGGATATCAACCACAACTCATTACCTGGTAAATAGCAACAAAGTATGTGAAAACAGCCTTTTTAATAGGACCGCAAGCAACCTCGATTTTCTTAGAGTTTGCTATAGGCTGTTATTTTTAAAAAAACCTTTAGGCAGAGGGTTCCCTTGTTCGTCTCCATAGACTATTTGCTTGTTTATTGATAAAGCTGCAAGGTATAATGACAAAGGAATTTTATTTTAAGTAGAGTAATAAGGAGGGGGAGAAACATGGAAAAAAACGTATATGGTGTTTTTGACTCTAATCCGGAACTACTTGCTGCAATTTCAGACTTAAAAGCAAAAGGCGTATCTGGCACCCAAATGACAGTGGCAGCTGATATAAAAAATAATGTGCAGCTTGGAAATGAACATACGGATATACTGATCATCGCCAATCAGGATAAGGAGGATACTCTTTTTTTGAAAATCTTCCATTACTTCACAGATGAAGGATCTGGAGATTTACGCAGCTTTTTCACGAAATACGGCTACTCTTTTGCGGAGACAAAAGCGATGCTTGAAGAAGTGAAAGCAAAGAAATTCATCTTGCTGCTTGATGAAGAAGTCTCCATCGAAGAACTGAAGGCTGGCGAGGCGAGATTAAAAAAATAACAGCCTTTGAAGGCTGTTATTTTTTTAATCCTGCTTCGAGGGCAGTGATCATTTCCTGTTTTTCCTGCTCGGATGAATTTTGCCAGATGACCTCGAATAATACTCCCAATCCAGGAAGCATTTTTTCCTCGCCATTTTGTATGGCATCGACAATCGTGTCTTCCAGCTGCTCTTGCGTATTTCCAGATACATTTTGGATGATCGCATTACGTAAGTTTAAATTCATAATTATTCCTCCTCTAACACATAATGACTGACATTAATAGCATTTCACAAACTCGCATGCAATATGTATGTAAATTGCGTTATAATAGGAAAATCAGTGTGAAGTTAAAGGAGCGTTTACCCTTGAAATATATCGAATCCGTAAAAAACCCGCAAGTTAAGCAATGGAAAAAACTTTTGACGAAAAAAGAACGAGATAAAACAGGTAAATATTTAGTCGAGGGTTTTCACCTAGTTGAAGAAGCCTTAAAAGAGGAAATCGTCTTGGAAGTGATCATCAATGAAGAAACTGAAATGCCTGCCCATTTTAAGGTGGAAGGCACAGAACTCATTTATGTGAAAAATGATATTATGAAGGCGATTTGCGATACTGAAGCACCGCAGGGAATTGCTGCGGTTTGTGAACAGAAATCAACGAGCATGGCGTCCATCAATCCGGAGAAATTATTGTTGATCGATGCCGTCCAAGATCCTGGGAATATTGGAACGATGATCAGGACAGCGGATGCAGCGGGAATAGATGCGGTCATTCTTGGGGAAGGGTGTGCTGACTTGTATAATCCCAAAGTGGTCCGTTCGACGCAAGGGAGCCTCTTCCATATGCCTGTCATTAAAGGGAACCTATCCGAAATCATCGATGAGCTTAAGCAAAGCGGCACACCGGTTTATGGCACAGCATTAGAAGGGGCATCGCCATTTGAAGAAGTGGAAAAGTCTTCCCGATTTGCCCTGCTGGTCGGTAATGAAGGTCAAGGGGTATCGAAGGAATTACTGGAGAAAACGACTAAAAACCTCTATATTCCCATCTACGGAAAAAGTGAATCTTTGAATGTGGGGATCGCTGCCGGGATTTTAATGTACCATTTACGAAAATCGATTTGAAACGGCCGAAGAATTATAATATAATAAAACAGAATTTTATAATGAAAACAACGATGACAAAGAGTAGTAGCTTAAAGTTAACCATATCCAGGGAGAAAATGCCTTGACTGAAAGCATTTTTATGGCACTGCTTAAGTGAATTCACCTTTCGAGTTGGCATTGGGAAGACAGAATGTCCGAAAAATGTTCCGGTGAAGAGCCGTTATTTTTAATGAAGTGAGTGCAGAAGTTTTTTTGTTTATGCACTAATAAGGGTGGTACCGCGATACATAAACCTCGTCCCTTTAGGGATCGGGGTTTTTTTGTGTTCATTTTTACAAAAGGAAAATAAAGGAGGAAGACATGATGCAGGAACGTTTACTAGAACTGCAGGAAGAAGCGTTGCAAAAAGTTGCCGCCGCTTCCGAATTAAAAGAACTGAATGAAGTCCGTGTTGCTTATTTGGGGAAAAAAGGGCCAATCACGGAGGTATTGCGCGGCATGGGTAAATTATCTGCCGAAGAGCGCCCGAAAATCGGGGCACTAGCCAATGAAGTACGTGAAGCAATCGCAACAAAGATCGAGGAGAAACAAAAAGCGCTTGAAACCGCGGCAGTCAATGCAAAGCTAGCAACTGAAACGATTGACGTCACACTTCCAGGACGTCCGGTAAACAAGGGGAATCTTCACCCATTAACACGAATCGTGGAAGAAATCGAAGACTTATTCATCGGGATGGGTTATACGGTTGCGGAAGGTCCTGAAGTCGAGAGCGACTACTACAACTTCGAGGCACTTAACTTGCCAAAAAGCCATCCGGCACGTGATATGCAGGACTCCTTCTACATCACGGATGAAATCCTGATGCGGACGCACACTTCACCGGTTCAAGCCAGAACGATGGAAAAACATAAAGGTCAAGGCCCTGTTAAAATCATTTGCCCAGGAAAAGTATATCGCCGGGATAACGATGATGCGACACACTCCCATCAATTCCAGCAAATTGAAGGCTTGGTCATCGATGAGAACATCAGCATGAGCGACCTGAAAGGAACGCTAGACGTATTTGCGAAAAAAGTATTCGGGCAAGACCGTGAAATCCGTCTTCGTCCAAGTTTCTTCCCATTTACTGAGCCTTCCGTCGAAGTGGATATTTCTTGTAAAATCTGCAGCGGTAAAGGCTGCAGCGTATGTAAAAAAACAGGCTGGATCGAAGTGCTTGGCGCTGGGATCGTTCATCCGAACGTCCTTGAGATGGCTGGCTTCGATTCCAAGAAATACTCTGGATTCGCATTTGGAATGGGCGTGGAACGGATTGCCATGTTGAAGTACGGTGTGGACGATATCCGTCATTTCTATACGAATGATGTTCGATTCTTAAAACAATTCAACCATCACGAAGCATAAATTTTTATTTTAAAAAGGAGGACCTACCATGTTTGTGTCATATAAATGGTTACAAGATTATGTTGACCTTTCAGGCATCAATGCGTCGGAGCTTGCTGACAAAATCACGAAAAGCGGCATTGAGGTTGAAGGGGTGGATAAGAAAAGTGAAGGGCTAAAAGGGGTCGTCATCGGGCATGTCTTAGAACGTGAACAACATCCAAATGCGGATAAATTGAATAAATGCCAAGTTGATATCGGGGCCGAAAATCCCGTTCAGATCATCTGTGGGGCACCGAATGTCGATAAAGGCCAAAAAGTCGCAGTCGCTACTGTTGGCGCAGTCCTTCCAGGTAATTTCAAAATCAAGAAAGCGAAACTTCGCGGAGAAGAATCGCACGGAATGATTTGCTCGCTTCAAGAATTGGGCTTCGAATCCAAGCTTGTTTCCAAGGATTATGCTACAGGAATCTTCGTCTTCCCTAATGATGTGGAAGTAGGGAAAGATGCATTGGAGGAACTTGGTTTAAGTGATGAAGTGCTGGAACTTGGGCTGACTCCAAACCGCTCCGACGCGCTAAGCATGCTTGGTGTTGCATACGAAGTGGGAGCCATTCTAGGCCGGGAAGTGAAATGGCCGGTAGTCGAGAAAGAAGAGGCAGCTGAAAAAGCAACTGATTATATCAGTGTCAAAGTGGAAGCGAAAGAAGATAACCCGATATACATGGCTAAAATCATCAAGGATGTTAAGATCGGACCCTCACCGCTTTGGATGCAGACTAGGTTGATGTCTGCAGGTATCCGACCTCATAATAATGTGGTGGATATCACGAACTACATTTTACTTGAATACGGCCAACCGCTCCATGCCTTTGATTATGACCGCTTTGGTTCAAAGGAAATCGTCATCCGCAGAGCGAAGGATGCTGAAAAAATCGTAACATTGGATGAAGCGGAACGCACTTTGACACCTGACCATTTAGTGATCACGAATGGCAGTGAGCCTGTTGCGATTGCTGGTGTGATGGGCGGAGCGGATTCCGAAGTCAAAAATGATACGACGAACATCATTATTGAAAGTGCATATTTTGCAGGTACAGTAGTTCGCAAAGCTTCAAAGGACCATGGATTACGCAGTGAAGCTAGTGCCCGCTTTGAAAAAGGCGTCGACCCGGCACGTGTTCGTGAAGCAGGGGAACGTGCTGCACAATTGATTGCACAATATGCAGGCGGAACAGTCTTACAAGGAGCAGCAGAAGTTGACGAATTGTCAATGGAACCTGCGGTCATTAGCATTACGCTTGAAAAAATCAATACACTCCTTGGAACAAGCATGACCGTATCAGTTGTGGAGTCAATCTTCAAACGTCTGCAATTCGGCGTGGAGCTTGACAATGAAACATTCACGGTCACTGTCCCGACGCGCCGTGGTGATATTACGATTGAAGCCGATTTAGTCGAAGAGGCTGCACGTTTATATGGATATGATAACATCCCCGTTACACTGCCGATCGGTTCTGCTAACCCAGGACAATTGACAGACTATCAAATTAAACGGCGGAAGGCACGCCGTACACTTGAAGGCGCAGGCCTTTATCAAGCAGTGACCTATTCACTGACAAGCCAGGAAAAAGCGTCCCAATTCGCATTGGAAGCAAGAGAATCCATTCGATTGGCAATGCCAATAAGTGAAGAAAGAAGCCAGCTGCGTTTAAGCATCGTGCCTCAATTGCTGGAAGTCGTGAAATATAACAATGCCCGCCAAATTGATTCACTGGCACTGTATGAAATCGGTTCGGTATTCTTTAAGCGTGACGAACAAGAACTGCCTGAAGAAAAAGAACATGTTGCTGGAGCAATCACCGGTCTATGGGAGTCACATCTATGGCAGGGTGAAAAGAAACCAGTGGATTTCTTTGTAGCCAAAGGCGTGATCGAAGCATTATTCGACACACTTGGATTAGCTGATCAAATCAGTTACCGCCAAGCGGAAATCAACGATATGCATCCAGGACGGACAGCGGAAGTACTATTGAATGGTGAAGTAATTGGCTTTATCGGCCAAGTGCACCCAACTGTCCAAAAAGACTTGGATATTAAAGAAACATACATTTTCGAACTTTCCTTAAAAGCATTGGCCGAAGCAGAAGTCGCGCCGATAGCGTACCAAACGATTCCGCGCTATCCATCAACCACACGCGATATCGCGCTCGTTGTGGATCAAGCCACGAAAGCCGGGGACATTCAGGATATTATTGAAGAAGCCGGCGGCAAACTGCTGAAAGAAGTAAGCATCTTCGACTTATACGAAGGTGAAAGAATGGAGGAAGGCAAGAAATCCATTGCCTACTCACTGAAATACTACGACCCGGAACGTACCCTGACGGACGAGGACATTACAAAAGCACATGATAAAGTGCTTGAAGCCGTTAAAGAAAAAGCCGGCGCAGAGCTAAGAGGATAAAACCAAAAAGACAGCTCCCTGAATCATGGGGAGCTGTCCTTTTTATTTCACGAGTAAAAGGTGAACTTACGAGTAAACCGAGCGAATTCACGAGTAAATGGAGCAAACTCACGAGTAAATGGCGTGAATTCACGAGTAAACCGCGCAAATTCACGAGTAAACCGCGCAAACTCACGAGTAAATGGAGTAAACTCCGGGTAAACCGCACAAACTCACGAGTAAATGGCGTAAATTCATGAGTAAACCGCGCATTTTCACGAGAAAAAGGCGGCTGTTCAGGAAGATCAGCCGCTTTCTTCTATTTATGATATTTCTGTTGATAGAGTCGCTTCGCTTTTTCTGTGTTGGCAAAATGGGTTTTCGTGAATTCGTGTAATGAATCGATTCCCTTTTCGTGAATCAATCTTGCGGCCGCTTCATCTACTGCAAATCCGGCACCTTTAGGGATTTTGAATCCGGCTTTTTCACTCAGCAAGTCAAAGCGTTTGACGAATGCATATCGGGCCAGGATGGATGCGGCTGCCACTCCAAGGTGAATGCCTTCCGCTTTTGTGCATAGATAGGTGGCATTAGCTTGGAATAGTTCTTGGCCTTTTAGGTAATTGAAAAATACCTCTGGTTGAGCGAATTGATCAATAAGGACGGCTTCCGCTTGTTCTGGCTGGATTTTTTGCATGAGGTTCTTGATTGCTTGGTTATGGAGGAGTGCCTTCATTTTTCCTTGTGACATTCCCTTTGCCTGCAGCGCATTATATTTCGGGTTGTCGCATGTGAGCAGGCTGAAGGGCACTACATCCTTAATCTGTTTGGCAATGTCGATGATCTGTGGGTCTTTCAGATTTTTGGAATCCTGGACACCTAGCTCCTTTAATAGAGCGAGTTGCTCCTTCTTGGCATATACGGCTACGACGGTCATCGGGCCGAAATAGTCTCCTGTTCCGACCTCGTCTGAACCAATCACTGACATGGTTCCGATATTTGCTGGCGGCGAATATCGATGGACGTTGACCGATGCAGAGGATGCTGTTTTTTTCTTTGGAGCCGCAGCAGTGGTACCTTTTTGCCATTTTACCGCTTCTATTTCGGCATTCTTCCCTTGAAAAAGGACCTTCCCGGATTTATATGCCGTCACCGTACATAGCGGCGGTTTGGCGGAAAAGATGCTCCCCGGCGGCTGCTTGGCGGCCAAGGATGAAGAATAATGGGACTTCATCGCCTTTATTTGTTCAGGACTGATAAGTAAAACAACATGGGACATAATGGGTTAGCTCCTAACTTCATTTTGTTTAATAGGTAATCTTCTTCCTAAATTCGATATCGTATGACAAATTATTGAAATTTTAATGCGAGAAATGACGATGTACTCTCTTTCATGACGAAAAACTTCATGATATGATAGAATTAGGATTGTTTAGATTGGGGGCATCATTTTGTCAGACGATAAACGAAATAAAACAACAGTTGATATATACGGACAGCCATATACAATCGTCGGCACAGAAAGCGCAAGTCATATGCGCCTGGTCGCTTCGATGGTTGACGAAAAAATGAGAGAGATCAGGATGAAAAATCCACACTTGGATACAAGCAAGTTAGCGGTGCTAACGGCCGTGAATACCATCCATGAATATATTAAATTAAAAGATGAACTAGACCAGCTTCAACTGGAATTAAAGAGAGAGAAGGACTGAGTACATGCTTGATTTAGCAATTCTGGCCATTCTTTTAATCGGTTTATTAATCGGTTTAAAGCGTGGCTTCATTTTACAAACGGTTCATATGACTGGGTTCATTGTAGCCTTCATCGTCGCCTATGTATTTTACGGAGATCTTGCTCCCAATTTGAAATTATGGATTCCGTTCCCAACGATGGGTGATTCCTCGACCCTTAATATGTTTTTCAATACAGTCGGGCTTGATACGGCGTATTACAATGCAATTGCCTTTGCAATCATTTTCTTTGCTGCCAAGATTCTTTGGCAAATGATAGGATCCATGCTCAATTTCATTACCCATCTACCGATATTAAAGCAACTGAATCGCTGGGGCGGAGGGATATTGGGTTTTCTCGAAGTCTATCTTATCATGTTTATTATATTATATATAGCTGCCATGCTGCCAATGGATTCCATCCAGAAACCATTAACTGGCTCATTTCTGGCAGAATCGATCGTGAAACATACGCCGTTCCTTTCCGAGCAAGTGAAGGAACTTTGGTTTCATGATGTAAAACAATCTTAATGTCAGTATAAGAGGGCCTGCCTCCCGTGTTCAAAGTCCTGGATTCCTATACTTTGAACACGGGGGAGGCCCCTTTTTATGTAGCGGCATGTAACTTCATTCTATTTGATTCGAAGGTTAAGAACCTGACTGCTTGTACTTTACCTCCAAGAAAGGTATCTTTAAGAAAGTGAACATGGGACACCCTACTAATTTTTTCGGCGGTGAATTAAATGACAATTAATAAAAAAGATATCATTAAACTATTAGAAAAAATTGCAATATATATGGAACTAAAAGGAGAGAACCCGTTTAAGGTTTCAGCTTTCCGAAAGGCAGCGGGCGCCTTGGAAACGGATGACCGGAGCCTGACGGAGATCGAAGATTTTACCGCTTTGAATGGAATCGGGAAAGGAACGGCATCCGTCATCGAAGAGTATATAAATGAAGGGAAATCGACTGTACTTGAAGAGCTTCAGGAGCAGGTGCCAAAAGGATTGATTCCGCTTCTGCAGCTTCAAGGTTTGGGCGGTAAGAAAATTGCCAAGCTTCATAAAGAGCTGTATGTCAAAGATGTGAATGATCTTAAAATCGCCTGTGAGGAAGGCAGGGTCGCGGCGCTTGCCGGTTTCGGCAAAAAAACGGAAGAGAAGATCCTGTCTGCAATTGCCGAGGCTGGTTCAAGGCCAGATCGGCTGCCCCTAGCCTTCATGAGACCGATTGCGGCTGAAATTGAAACGGCCCTTGCTAACATGGATTACATCATCCGTTCTTCCAGGGCGGGCAGCATCCGGCGTATGAGGGAAACAATCAAGGACCTCGATTTTATCATTTCGACAGATCATCCCGAAGAGGTTAAGAATCAACTGCTTGCAATAAAAGGGATAAAACAGGTGATTGCGGCCGGTGATACAAAAGTATCGGTCGTGCTTGATTATGAATATGACATTTCTGTCGATTTCCGAATCGTTAAGGATAAGGAATTCATCACGACACTTCATCATTTTACAGGTTCGAAGGATCACAATGTGCGGATGCGCCAGCTTGCTAAAGATCGCGGAGAGAAAATCAGCGAATATGGGGTGGAAGTGACTGAAACCGGTGATGTATTGACGTTTGAAACGGAAGAACAATTTTATAATCATTTTGGCCTTCCTTTCATTCCCCCAGAACTGCGTGAAGACGGAACGGAAGTGGAGCATTATGATGCTAATGAACCTCTCATATCTTTAGAGGCCATTAAAGGTGATCTGCATATGCATACGACATGGAGTGATGGTGCTCATACGATTGAAGAAATGATTGAAGCATGCCGTGCAAAAGGGTATCGATATATGGCCATCACCGATCATTCGCAATATCTGAAAGTGGCGAACGGCTTGACCGCTGAACGTTTACGTGAACAAAAACGGATCATCCATGAACTTAATGAAAAATATACTGACTTTACCGTTCTTTCCGGGATAGAGATGGATATACTTCCTGATGGGACACTTGATTATGACGATGAGCTGCTTGCAGAGATGGATTTGGTCATTGCATCGATTCACTCAAGCTTTTCACAGCCTCGGGAAACGATCATGGAGCGCTTAAAAACGGCTCTGAATAATCCGCATGTAGATATCATCGCACATCCAACGGGAAGGATCATCGGCAGGCGCACCGGATATGATGTGGATATAGAAATGCTGATCGAACTGGCCCGTGAAACGAATACGGCCTTGGAATTGAATGCGAATCCGAACCGATTGGATTTGGCACCTCCGCATCTGCGCAAGGCTCAGGAAGCAGGCGTTCCGATCGTGATCAATACGGATGCCCACAGCATCGACATGCTTGAACATATGCCTGTGGGGGCCTCGTCAGCCAAAAAGGGCTGGATTAAGGAATCCACGGTTCTTAATGCAAGGGATACGGATGGCTTATTGGCGTTTTTAAAGAGAAATGATTAACTATTTGCCCATAAATAAGGAGGAGCTTTAACTCCATGCATAATAAAGCTTTAAAGACATTGGAATTTCATAAAATAAAAGAACAATTAATCTCACACGCATCCTCATCCATAGGAAAAGAAAAGGCGGAGCAATTGATGCCTTCCACGGATTTTGAAGAAGTGTCGAGATGGCAGGAAGAAACAGATGAGGCTGCCAAAATCGTAAGGTTGAAAGGTAACTTGCCATTGGGCGGGATTTTCGATATCCGTCCGCATGCAAAAAGGGCACAGATTGGCGGTATGCTCTCTCCGATGGAATTGATGGAACTTGCGAGTACGATTCGTGCCGGCAGGATCTTAAGCCGTTTCTTCGAAGAACTGGCAGAGCAGGAGATTGATGTTCCGCTTTTAGCCGAATATATCGATTCCCTACATCCATTGATTGATTTGCAGCAGGAAATTACGTATGCAGTAAGCGAACATGGCGAAGTGATGGATTCTGCCAGCGACAAGCTTCGTACCCTAAGAAACCAAATTCGGACGAATGAAAGTCGTGTAAGGGAAAAACTGGAAAGTATGATCCGTTCTTCCAATGCATCAACCATGTTATCCGATGCCATCATCACCATCCGGAATGATCGATTCGTCATCCCGGTAAAACAGGAATACCGCAGTGTGTATGGAGGGATCATTCATGATCAATCATCATCAGGGCAGACGTTGTTCATTGAACCTCAAGCAATCGTTCAGCTGAATAATGTCCTGCAGGAAACCCGAGTGAAAGAAACGCAGGAAATAGAACGGATATTGGTCGAACTATCGGAAAAAGTCGGTGCGTTCACCCCTGAATTGCTTCATAATGTCAAAGTGCTGGCACAAATCGATTTCCTTGTCGCCAAGGCAAAATATGCAAAAGCGATAAAAGGATCCAAGCCGATTCTGAATAATGAGGGGCGCGTGAAATTATTCAAAGCGAAACACCCGCTCATTCCGAATGATGTCGTCGTGGCCAATGATATTTTTCTTGGTGATGAATTTACGACAATCGTCATCACCGGCCCGAATACAGGTGGTAAGACGGTTACCCTGAAAACGATTGGCCTCTGTACGTTAATGGCCCAGTCCGGTCTGCAGATCCCTGCGCTGGATGGTTCCGAAACGGCTGTGTTTTCCTCTGTTTATGCCGATATAGGCGATGAACAGTCGATTGAACAAAGCTTAAGTACATTTTCTTCGCATATGGTCAATATTGTCGATATCCTTAAGCATGTCGATTATGACAGTCTTGTTTTATTCGATGAGCTTGGAGCGGGAACTGACCCACAGGAAGGTGCAGCTTTGGCCATTTCCATTTTGGATGAAGTGTATAAGCGCGGAGCACGTGTGATTGCAACGACACATTACCCGGAATTAAAAGCGTATGGATATGATCGGGAAGGCGTCATAAATGCAAGCGTCGAATTTAATGTGGAAACCTTGAGTCCCACCTATAAACTTTTAATTGGTGTACCAGGGCGGAGTAATGCGTTTGAAATTTCCAAGCGCCTTGGTTTGGAAGAAAACGTGATCAGCAACGCCCGCGGCCATATCGGTGAGGATACGAATAAAGTTGAAAATATGATAGCGTCCCTTGAAGACAGCCGCAAGAAGGCTGAAGAAGAGGAATTGGAAGCCAAGAATCACCTGAAACAGGCGGAAATTCTTCATAAAGACCTTCAAAAGCAAATTGATGAGTACCATCAAGAACGGGATGCGATGGTTGAAAAGGCAGCAAAAGAGGCAGCGGCAATCGTTGAAAATGCACAAAGGGAAGCGGAAGCAATCATTGCCGACTTACGTAAACTGCGACTTGAAAAGCATGCCGATGTTAAAGAGCATGAACTGATCGATGCAAAAAAACGGCTTGAAGAAGCAGCGCCTAAAGTGAAAAAAACAACAAATAAAGCTGCGAGGCCGCTGGATAAAAGCTTGAAACCTGGAGATGAAGTAAAGGTCGTAAGCTTTGGTCAAAAAGGTCACTTGATTGAGAAGGTCTCAAATAATGAATGGCAGGTTCAGATCGGCATCATGAAAATGAAAGTGAAGGAGTCTGACCTGGAATTCATCAAGAGCACAAAAGTAAAAGAAACAAAGCCGCTTACCACGATCAAAGGCCGCGATTATCACGTTAGCGTCGAACTTGACCTTCGTGGAGAACGCTTTGAAAATGCCATATCAAGAGTGGAAAAATACGTTGATGATGCTCTTTTGGCCGGTTATTCGAGTGTCTCCATCATTCATGGTAAAGGGACGGGTGCTCTTCGGTCCGGGGTCCAGGAATACTTGAAAAATCACCGCTCTGTCAAAAGGATTCGCTTCGGCGAAGCCGGTGAAGGCGGAACAGGTGTTACGGTGGTGGAAATTAAATAAAGTAAAGCGGTCATTCCGGCAATTCAGCCAAGCCGGGTGGCTAGTTACCATTCGGGAGTTGGACCATGGAGAATATGTGGGAAAATGAATATGTATATATAGCTGCTCGTTACAGTGTCGTTATTCTGTGCATGATTGTTTTTTTAGCCATTTTTGAACTTGTCACAAAGTACAAGAACTGGGAGGAGATCAAACAGGGAAACCTTTCTGTCGCGTTGGCAACAGGTGGTAAAATTTTTGGGATCGCCTATGTATTCCAACAGTCCATTCTCCATCAGAATTCGCTTCTTACCATGATTGGCTGGGGCG
The DNA here is from genome assembly GCF_058783805.1 of Peribacillus sp. FW305-BF15. Classification (NCBI taxonomy): domain Bacteria; kingdom Bacillati; phylum Bacillota; class Bacilli; order Caryophanales; family Bacillaceae; genus Peribacillus; species Peribacillus sp. FW305-BF15. The sequence continues at coordinate 100,413 of NZ_JBYSYV010000013.1, forward strand.
TCTACGGTTTTGTCCTGCTGCTGATCGGTTATTTCATTTTTGAATTTATGACTCCTGGATTTAAAATAGATGAAGAAATACAAAAAGATAATCGGGCAGTTGGATTCCTATCGATGATCATATCAATCGCATTATCTTTTGTCATCGGCGCCGGAATTTCTTAATGCCCTTCATGAGAGGGAGTAAGCTGTGGAGAAACTTGCAAAAGTCTTAATTGTTTGTTGCGGAATCTTTTTTCTGTTTGGAATCATTTATATGACATTGTTCAACTGAAGCGGCCAGTGTGCCGCTTCTTTTATTTGGTTCTATTAAAAAAAATCGGGGGCCATGTATAATAATAATGGTCAAATAGACTTTTGAAGAGGAGGAGGAATATGGATCAGTCCAAATGGATACAGAAGATTGAAGAATTATCGCTGAATGCTTTACCCGCCATGCAAACACAAATCTATGATGGATGGGTTATCCGATTTGCGGATGGATATACGAAAAGGGCGAATTCCATCACCCCCATCTATCCATCGAATGAAAATGTGAAAAAGAAAATTTCGAATTGTGAACAATTATATTTTGCAAGGAATGATAAGGCCGTGTACAAAGTGACTCCACAGGCAAACCCTATCAACTTGGATCGTGTGCTGGAAGAGTCTGGGTATGCCCTTGAAGGAACCACAAGTGTCCAGGTATTGAATTTGGCAGATACAGAGTCACCGAATGAAACCAATGTCATAAAGTATGATCATTTACATGATGAATGGTTTCACGATTTCTGCCAGCTTAGTAATATTGATGATCATGATCAAACCATCCTGAAAAAGATGTTAGGGAATATCATTCCAAAAACATGCTTTATGTTGTTGACTGATGAAGGTGGAACCGTTACAGCAAGTGGACTGGGTGTTTTGGAAGACGAATACATAGGCCTGTACAATATCATTACCCATGAAAACTTTCGAAACCAAGGCAATGGTGCAATACTCGTTCGTAATCTATTGCATTGGGGTAAAGAAAATGGAGCAAAAAATGCTTATCTTCAGGTGATAGAAACGAACGCACCTGCTTTAAGCTTATACGGAAAATTGGGGTTTGAAGAAAAATATAAGTATTGGTATAGAATTAAAACCAAGAAGTAGAATGCCTCTTTTCAGTAGACGACAAAAGAGGATCGGAATGCTCTCCCCGATCTGTGATCTTAAAGAAAATTTGAATATCCTTTATTTCTTTTCTTGAGGGGTTGTGAAATTTGAGCGTTGATTTCCACTCCAGGCACTCGCTTTCCGCGGGCGGTCGGGAGCCTCCTCGGCACGCCTGCGGGGTCTCCCTGCCACGCTTTTCCCGCAGGAGTCTCGTACCTTCCGTTCCAATCAACTTTGTTTTATTTAGATAGAACCCTTTTTGTTCAAAACTAGATAATAATTGTTTGCCGGCAGTTTTTTCTGGGTTTGTAAAATGGGAACGTTGATTTCCACTCCAGGCACTCGCTTTCCGCGGGCGGTCGGGGAGCCTCCTCGGCTTGCGCCTGCGGGGTCTCCCCTAGACACGCTTTTCCCGCAGGAGTCTCGTACCTTACGTTCCAATCAACTTTGTTTTATTTAGATAGAACCCTTTTGTTCAAAACTAGATAATAATTGTTTGCCGACAGTTTTTTTCTGGGTTGTAAAATGGGAACGTTGATTTCCACTCCAGGCACTCGCTTTCCGCGGGCGGTCGGGAGCCTCCTCGGCTTGCGCCTGCGGGGTCTCCCCTCGACACGCTTTTCCCGCAGGAGTCTTGTACCTTCCGTTCCAATCACTGGAACTTTTTTAAAAGAAAAAAATGAGGGTAAAAGGGTTGTCTACATTCTGAAAGGAGTATAGCCACTCCTTTTTTTGTTTCCCTTTTTATATGTCCTATTCCAACATTCCCTGTAGTTGGAATAGGACATATATACTATCCAGCCTTTAATCGTAAGGTCTTTATACTCTGAAATTCGGCAATTGTAAGAAAATCCCGATTGTATTATAATGATTAAGAGTATTGAGAATATTCAGAAGGAGGGGGCAAATGAGCAATAAGCCATGGCAAGCTATTTATCCGGAACAGATACCCGCTGTTTTGTCGTACGAAGATAAACCTCTTTATTCTTTTTTGAAGGAATCAGCCGAGGAATTCCCTGATAAAGTATCGATTCATTTCCAGGGAAAAGAATTAACTTTCCGGGAAGTGCATGAGTCTGCTTTAAAGTTTGCAGCCTATTTAAAAAGTATCGGGCTTCAAAAAGGCGAACGCGTTGCCGTCATGCTACCTAACTGCCCTCAGGGTGTCATAAGCTTTTTTGGGATATTGATGGCCGGAGGAGTCGTGGTTCAAACGAACCCAACCTATACTGAACGTGAATTAGAATATCAAATGAAAGATTCCGGAGCGAAAATGATTTTAGTGATGGATATTTTATTTCCCCGTGTTTCTGCAGTGGCATCAAGAACGGATATAGAACATATAATTGTAACCGCTATCAAGGAATATTTACCTTTCCCGAAAAATCTTATCTATCCTTTTATTCAAAAAAAGCAATACGGCATTGTCATCAATGTGGAGCATGAAGGGAATCATCATTTATTTTCCGAAATAATGAAACGAAAGATCACTGAAGAAGTCGACACTGTGCCGATCGATGTCAATGATGACCTTGCCCTTTTGCAATATACAGGTGGGACAACTGGCTTTCCCAAAGGGGTCATGCTTACTCATAAGAACTTGCTGGCAAATACGAAAATGTGCAATGCATGGCTTTACAAAAATAAGCGCGGTGAGGAAAGGATCCTTGCGATTCTGCCTTTCTTCCATGTGTACGGTATGACTACGGTCTTGGTTCTTTCCGTCATGGAAGGGAACACCATGATCATCATGCCGAAGTTTGATGTCGAAGCGACGCTTAAAACCATCCAAAAACAGAAACCGACCATGTTTCCAGGAGCGCCAACGATGTATATCGGCCTCTTGAACCATCCGGATATCGCTAAATATGATCTTTCTTCCATCAATGCCTGTATTAGCGGTTCTGCATCTTTGCCCTTAGAGGTTCAAGAGCAGTTTGAGAAAATTACCGGCGGGAAGCTAGTTGAAGGCTATGGACTTTCAGAAACCTCACCTGTGACACATGCTAATTTCATTTGGGATCAGCCGCGTGTAAAAGGAAGCGTTGGACTGCCGTGGCCGGACACTGACTCGGCGATTCTGTCCCTGGAATCCAATGAAGAGCTTCCTCCGAATGAAATAGGCGAGATTGCCATAAAAGGACCACAGGTAATGAAAGGTTATTGGAACCGTCCGGATGAAACGGAAAAAACCTTTAAAAATGGCTGGCTGCTTACTGGCGATCTGGGTTATATGGATGAGCAGGGGTTCTTTTATGTCGTCGAGAGGAAAAAGGATACAATCATTGCAGGTGGTTTCAATATATATCCACGTGAGGTGGAAGAGGTGCTATACGAGCATGAGGCCATACAGGAAGTAGTTGTGGCAGGCATCCCTGACCCTTATCGAGGAGAGACCGTCAAGGCCTATGTCGTCCTGAAAAAAAATGCCAAGGTCACTGAAGAGGAATTGAATGAATTTGCCAGAAAGAACCTGGCTTCGTATAAGGTGCCGCGAAGCTATGAATTCAGGGATGAACTTCCTAAAACGACGATAGGGAAGATCCTGAGAAGAGTCCTTATCGAGGAAGAAAAGAAAAAAATATCCGAGGAAAGAAAAGAAGCTTAAACAAGCACCCCCTTTTAACGGAGCAGCGGAAGAGGGCTCCGTTTTGCAGAACAGCTGGACAAGCTATGGATGGTGGCTGTACAATGAACAGAAGTGAAATGTCAGGAGCCTTATATAAGGTTTTGCTTGACAGTAAAGGGTCATCATTTTATGATAGAAATATGAATGATGGTTCATTCATTTTTCTGAAAGGGGACATCCAGTGAAAAGCAACAGACCAAAGTATAATCAAATTATTGATGCGGCCGTTATTGTCATTGCCCAAAACGGTTACTATCAAGCCCAAGTATCCAAAATCGCCAAACAGGCAGGCGTAGCGGATGGCACCATTTATCTTTATTTTAAAAATAAAGAAGATATCTTAATATCATTATTCCATGAAAAGATGGGGTATTTTGTGGAACAGATCGAAGAAGAGATAAAAGGAAAGACCACTGCTTCGGAAAAACTGCATGTGCTCATCCAAAAACATTTTCAAAACCTTTCAGAAGACGTGAATTTAGCAATTGTCACTCAGTTGGAATTAAGACAGTCGAATAAAGAATTGCGCCTTAGGATCAATGATGTGTTAAGAGGGTATTTAAATTTAATCGATCAGATCATTATAGAAGGAAAAGAGAACGGCGAATTCCTGCCTGATTTAAATAATTTACTTGCCAGGCAGATGATTTTTGGAACGATTGATGAAACTGTGACGACTTGGGTCATGAATGAGCAAAAGTATTCGCTTCCTGACCTTGCACCAGACGTTCACCGCCTGCTGATTGGCGGCTGTGGCCTGAAAAGTTAACGATTTAAATAGAGGATGGCTAGCCATCCTCGAAAGAATCGGTTAATTCAACTTCCAGCTTTAACTGGAAGTGATACATAGAGAATTATCAAAAAAGTTTGACTATCATGCCTGGAGGGATTGATATGGAATATCTTAAGCTTTCTGTCGAAAATCATGTGGCTTTTATAACGATTGATCATGCACCAGCAAATGCACTTTCTTCGGCTATCATCGGAGAGCTTTCACAGGCATTCGATCAAATTGGGGAAGACGAAGCCGTACGGGTTGTCCTTCTTCATGGTGAAGGAAGATTCTTCTCTGCAGGAGCGGACATTAAAGAGTTTACGGAAGTGAAAAACGGGAAAGCTTTCGAGAAGCTGACCAAGAATGGTCAATCTGTATTTGAGAAAATCGAATCTTTTCCAAAACCGGTCATTGCAGCCATCCATGGAGCGGCGCTTGGCGGAGGATTGGAGCTGGCTATGGCTTGCCACATCCGCTTGGTCACCGAAAGGGCTAAACTTGGTTTGCCTGAGCTGCAGTTGGGCTTAATCCCCGGATTTGCTGGGACCCAACGTCTTCCTCGTTACGTAGGCATGGCAAAGGCAGCTGAAATGCTGTTTACAAGTGAACCGATTTCAGGCACCGAAGCTGTGCAATGCGGATTGGCGAATCATGCCTTCACGGATGAAGAACTGATTCCAAAAGCTAAGGATCTAGCCAATAAAATTGCCAAGAAGAGCCCACTGGCATTAAAGGCGGCCATTGAGTTATTGAATTATTCCAAGCATGATTCCTACCATAAAGGTGTGGAAAGGGAAGCTGCCCTCTTTGGTCAGGCTTTCGATACTGCCGATGCACAAGAAGGAATCGCCGCTTTCATTGAAAAAAGGGAAGCTGTATTCAAAGGGAAATGATGTTTCGGTTTAAATAACTATTTTTATATATCATGCAGGATTATGGTGAAATCTGTAGAACATTACTATATATCAATAAAATTCATAATCTTCAAAACTCAAATTATTCGGGAGGTATTATCGTGAACATTTATGTACTGCTGAAAAGAACATTTGATACAGAAGAAAAAATTACACTATCCAACGGGAAAATCAATGAGGATGGGGCAGAATTCATCATTAATCCATACGATGAGTATGCAGTTGAAGAAGCAATCCAGGTGCGTGATGCACAAGGCGGCGAAGTAACGGTTATTTCTGTCGGAACAGAAGAGGCTGAAAAGCAATTACGCACAGCGTTGGCAATGGGTGCTGACAAAGCTGTATTGATAAATATAGAAGACGACATAGAAAATGGTGACCAATTCACGACTGCCAAAATTATTGGCGAATACTTAAAAGATAAAAATGCAGATCTAATCATTGCAGGGAACGTTGCAATCGATGGCGGCTCTGGTCAAGTGGGACCACGCGTTGCCGAAATTTTGGGAATTCCTTATATTACAACCATTACTAAATTGGACATAGAAAATGGAAATGTAAGCGTTATCCGTGATGTCGAAGGGGACTCTGAAACGATCGAAGCCTCTCTTCCATTATTGGTGACAGCGCAACAAGGGCTAAATGAGCCACGTTATCCTTCATTGCCAGGAATCATGAAGGCAAAGAAAAAACCGCTTGAAGAATTGGAATTGGATGACCTGGATTTGGAAGAGGACGATGTTGAGGCCAAAACAAAAACGATTGAAATTTACCTTCCTGCTAAAAAAGAAGCTGGAAAAGTTTTGGACGGGGAAATCAGTGCTCAAGTTACCGAGCTTGTTCAGTTATTACGCAGTGAAGCAAAAGTGATTTAATCGATACGGTACATCTCAAAACAACAACACACGACAAAAAGAAAAATAGAGCACAGGAGGTTTTTATAAATGGCTAGAAAGTTTCTTGTATTGGGCGAAGTTCGTGATGGTTCACTAAGAAATGTATCATTTGAAGCTATCGGTGCGGCTAAGCTTGCAGCGGATGGCGGGGAAATCGTTGGTGTTTTAGTTGGTGACAGTGTTCAGAATTTCGGTAATGAAATGATCCAGTATGGTGCAGACCGGGTTATTGCAGTCGAAAATGATCAATTGAAACAATATACTTCAGATGGATATGCGCAAAGCTTGCTTGCCGTCATCGAGCAGGAAAAGCCGGAAGGAATTTTCTTTGGGCATACAGCCTTAGGAAAAGACCTTGCACCTAAATTGGCTGGAAAACTTGAATCAGGATTGATTTCCGACGTTACATCCATTGAAGAAGAAGGCGGAAATATCGTTTTCACCCGCCCGATATATTCTGGTAAAGCATTTGAAAAGAAAATTGTTACAGCTGGCGTGATTTTCGCGACAATCCGTCCGAACAATATCGAACCATTAGCGAAAGATGAGTCCCGCTCTGGTGATGTTTCTACATTAAGTGTGGATATTAAGGATTTACGGACAATCATTAAGGATGTTGTTAGAAAAGCCAGTGAAGGGGTCGACCTTTCAGAAGCGAAAGTAATCATCGCGGGTGGCCGTGGCGTGAAAAGTGAAGATGGTTTTGAACCATTAAAGGAACTGGCACAGGTTCTTGGCGGAGCGGTAGGAGCTTCCCGGGGAGCATGTGATGCAGACTATTGCGATTACTCATTACAAATCGGGCAAACGGGTAAAGTCGTAACACCTGATCTTTATATCGCCTGCGGTATTTCCGGTGCGATCCAGCATTTAGCGGGAATGTCCAATTCCAAGGTTATCGTTGCCATCAATAAAGACCCGGAAGCTAACATATTCAATGTGGCTGATTATGGAATTGTCGGAGATCTTTTCGAAGTCGTTCCATTACTTACGGAAGAATTCAAAAAACTTAAAGTTAACGCGTAATAGAAATAATACAGATGAGGGGCAAGACATTCGGCATAAGCCGATACATGTCTTGCCCCTTTGTTTGCGCTAATGGGGAGGGTTTTTGGCCTGCATAGTTACTCTTTTTTTGGACATCCTACCACTGAAGCAAAATATTAGCATCGATTTGAGCAACAGTGGTATACTGTTTTTAGTTATTTGAGTAAATTTGAGGAGGAAATATATATGGCTATTGTAAATGCAACTGACCAAACTTTCACAACAGATACTAGCGAAGGTGTCGTTCTTGTAGACTTTTGGGCTCCATGGTGTGGACCTTGTAAAATGATCGCTCCTGTTCTTCAAGAGCTTGATACTGAAATTGGCGATACAGCAAAAATCGTAAAAGTGGATGTAGATGAAAACCAAGAAACAGCTGGAAAATTCGGTGTGATGAGCATCCCGACATTAATCGTCCTTAAAGACGGTGAAGTGGTCGATAAGGTTGTTGGTTTCCAACCTAAAGAAGCACTTGCTGAACTTATTGCAAAACACGCGTAATAGTAAGATAGCTAAAAAAAGCTTCAAGTCTGCGGACTTGAAGCTTTTTTCGCTATCTTGATATATAATGATTGTAAAAAAGGGAGAACAGGAGGCTGAATGCATGAATCAACAAATAAAGAATAAACTTGCCCTTCTTCCCGATCAACCTGGTTGTTATTTAATGAAAGATCGTCAGGGAACGATTATATATGTAGGCAAAGCGAAAGTGTTGAAGAATCGTGTCCGCTCTTATTTTACGGGATCTCACGACGGTAAAACATTTCGACTCGTGAACGAGATTGAGGATTTCGAATACATTGTCACCTCTTCCAATATCGAGGCTCTTATTTTAGAGTTGAACTTAATCAAAAAACATGACCCAAAATATAATGTCATGCTAAAGGATGATAAGACGTATCCTTTCATCAAGCTGACTGCGGAACGCCACCCGCGTCTAATCATTACGCGAAAAGTCAAAAAAGACAAAGGGAAATATTTCGGTCCTTATCCGAATGCATTTGCAGCTAACGAAACGAAAAAATTGCTCGACCGCATCTATCCCCTAAGAAAATGCAATACGTTACCGGATCGCGTTTGTCTCTACTATCACCTTGGTCAGTGCCTGGCCCCATGTGTATATGATGTAGAGGAACAGGAATATAAAAAAATGGTCGATGATATCAACCGGTTCTTGAACGGCGGGCATACTGAAATAAAAAAAGAACTGACTGAAAAAATGCTGGAGGCATCGGAAGAACTCGATTTCGAGAGGGCCAAGGAGTTCCGTGACAAGATTGCCCACATCGATATTACGATGGAGAAGCAGAAAATGATGACGACCGATTTCATCGACAGGGATGTATTTGGCTTTGCCTATGATAAAGGCTGGATGTGCGTTCAGGTATTTTTTGTCCGGCAGGGTAAATTGATAGAAAGGGATGTTTCGCTTTTTCCGGTCTACGATGAACCCGAACAGGAACTTCTTACATTCCTCGGTCAGTTTTACGAGATTACGAACCATTTTAAACCAAAGGAAATCTTGCTGCCTGAATCTGTGGATGCCGAAATGGCCGAAGGGCTGCTTGGTGTCAAAACGATTCACCCGAAACGGGGAGCGAAAAAAGACATGCTTAAATTGGCGAATAAAAATGCCTCCATCGCCCTTCAGGAAAAATTCTCTTTGATTGAGAGGGATGAAGAAAGAACGATCAATGCGGTGGAAAACCTCGGGAAACAACTGGGTATCTACACCCCGCATCGAATTGAAGCTTTCGATAACTCCAATATCCAGGGAAGTGACCCCGTTTCCGCTTTAGTCGTGTTCATTGATGGGAAGCCGGAAAAAAGAGAGTACCGAAAATATAAGATCAAGACGGTCCAGGGACCTGATGATTATGAATCGATGCGTGAAGTGGTCAGAAGAAGGTATTCACGAGTATTGAAAGAAGGGCTGCCGCTTCCGGACTTGATCATCATTGATGGCGGAAAGGGACATGTCGAAGCGGTACGGGATATTCTGGAAAATGAATTAGGCTTGGATATTCCACTTTCAGGCCTCATTAAGGATGAAAAGCATAGGACCTCGCAATTGATGATCGGAAATCCGCTTGAACTTGTACCTCTTGATTCAAGGAGCCAGGAATTTTACCTATTGCAAAGAATTCAGGATGAAGTGCATCGGTTCGCGATTACGTTTCATCGCCAGCTACGCGGGAAAAATGCGGTTCACTCCCAGCTTGATGATATTCCAGGAGTCGGGGAAAAGCGAAGGAAGCAATTATTAAGGCATTTTGGATCATTGAAGAAAATCAAAGAGGCGACGGCCGAGGAAATCATGGAAGCTGGCATGCCAAAAGGGGTAGCCGAGGGAATCGTTAGAAAATTACAAGAATAATCTTGCTACCGATAAATCTCTATGCTATGATTAAAAGGAATTTTTAACTAGACAACTTAAAAGTGCTGATAGAGGTGCGGAATTCAAGAGTAAAAACCTGGAGAAGTATGAGCTTCCATGAAAGGTTTTGAAAGGGGACGCCGCCGAAGGAAGACAAGACTCATACCTTGTCCTCCTGGTCCGACATTTAATAAATGGCGGATTGTCAGGGTTTATACCCTGGAGAGCTATCTCACTGTGATTACAGTATTAAGATATGTGACCACAGCAATGAGATATTTCTCATTGCTTTTTTTATTGCCTAAAAAGTAGAGAGGGTGCATGAGGATGGCATTAATCGTTCAAAAATTCGGCGGAACATCCGTCGGTAGCGTAGAAAAAATCAAAAATGTTGCCAATCGGGTAATCGAGGAAGCGGAGAAAGGAAATGAGGTTGTCGTCGTTGTTTCAGCTATGGGGAAAACAACGGACCAATTGGTTTCCATGGCGCGTGATATTTCCGGATCCCCAAGCAAGAGGGAAATGGATATGCTATTGACGACTGGGGAACAGGTAACGATTTCCCTGTTAACGATGGCATTGATTGAAGAAGGACATGAAGCCATTTCGTATACCGGCTGGCAGGCTGGCATGCAAACGGAATCCGTTCATGGGAATGCCCGGATTTTAAACATCGATGCCACGAGGATCCAAGCCCAGCTTCAGGAGAAGAAAATAGTGGTCGTAGCCGGTTTCCAGGGTAACGATGCAAATGGGGAAATCACTACCTTAGGGCGAGGCGGTTCCGATACCACGGCAGTTGCCATCGCAGCAGCGCTTAATGCGGATAGATGCGATATTTATACAGATGTAACGGGTGTTTTCACAACGGACCCACGCTACATAAAAGGCGCGCGAAAACTCCAATCCATTTCTTACGATGAAATGCTGGAACTTGCCAACCTGGGGGCGGGCGTCCTTCACCCAAGGGCTGTCGAATATGCAAAAAATTATCAAATTCCGCTTGAAGTCCGTTCAAGCATGGAGAGAGAATCAGGTACGATCATAGAGGAGGAAGCAACTATGGAAGAAAACTTAATTGTACGCGGCATTGCTTTTGAAGACAGTATTACGAGGGTCACAATATATGGTTTGCCCCAATCACTTGGTGCATTATCCACGATCTTCACGACGCTTGCGAAAAACCGGATCAATGTGGACATCATCATTCAAAGCATGACTGCCGAGGATACGACGAATCTATCTTTTTCCACAAAAAGTGAAGATACGGAAGCGGCCTTGATCGTTCTGGAAAATAATAAAGAACAATTGGGATTCGACCGGGTCGAAACGGAGAGCGGATTGGCCAAAGTGTCCATCGTCGGTTCTGGTATGGTATCCAATCCGGGAGTGGCTGCCGAAATGTTTGAAGTGATGGCCAATACAGGCATCCAGGTGAAAATGGTCAGCACATCGGAAATTAAAGTTTCGACCGTCGTCAATGAAAAGGAAATGGTGAAGGCGGTTGAATCCCTTCATGAAGCATTTAAACTTGGTCAGCATGCAAATGTGCTAGCTTAAGTGTCAGGAGTCCAATAAAAAACAGACTTCCGGTAAAAAGGGTAAGTCTGTTTTCAGGGCTCATTAGATTGGATCTCTGGGATCCCATTGGATGGTGAATATCACTTTTTTTGCGCGGCGTTTGATTTCTTCCGTTGATTCGCTGAGGAATTTTTTTTGCAGTGAAAACTGCTCGGCAAGGAAACCGGCTTCAAGCTGGAAGTGACAATCAGGGTGTAAATCCAGGCGGCGGCTGATTATTTCACCCGTGAGGGATAATTCCATCTGGTGTTTCGTATACTTCAAGATTTCCAGATTGCCCCATCCAGCGCTTTGGAAAAATTCAATCACTTCCTGATCGCCCTTCAATGGGAATTTTCTTGCTAATTGTTTACCTGCCCAATAGAGGATTTGATTAGAGTCTTTTCCGAGAATATCGTTCAATAGAACTTCTCTGATTAATTCGTACCCGAAAGCTGGAACTTTGAATTCTTCAGTTTGAATTTCTTCCGTTTGAATCTCTTCTTCTATCGCAGCAGCAATATTTTTTTTCATAGTTTATCGCCTCTTTCTGTAAATCTATTATAAACGTATTTCTTTTGCAAATTATACTGTTTTTTATTTATTTAAATAGCAATTGGAAAAAAATGATAAATTATACCGAGATATTAATAGTTAAATTAGAAATTTATTCAAAATATCATCTTGACAAACAAAAAATACCCAAGATAATCCAATAAAATCTATTCTGAAAAAGAGATTTCTTGTATCCGTTTTCTTGACGCACATAGAAGTCAGGAGTAAAATGGACATGTCACATAATTGTAAAGGAAGTATAGAGGAGTTTTTTGACTCTATACTGTATTTTCACGCGGAGATAAAAGGTAGCCACCAGTTTATCTTTGCATGATTTTTCACAAATTAAGGGGGGGCACTTAGTGGCAAAAAATCGTGAGTTTGGGAATCGCAGGCTTCATTCACTTCTAGGAGTAATTCCAATTGGTCTATTCCTAATTTTTCATTTATCTGTAAACTTTATGGCAACAAAAGGAGAAGAGACTTTTAATGGGGCAGTTCATTTAATTGAGTTTACGCCCGTGAAGATTTTGGTAGAATGGGTCGTCATCTATCTACCGCTCATTTTCCATGCTGTGTACGGAATCTATATTGCCTTTACAGCAAAAAACAATTTAGGCAGATTTAGTTTCTTCCGTAACTGGATGTTCATGCTACAACGCCTAACTGGAATCATAACGTTGATTTTCCTTGTTTGGCATATATGGGCAACTAGAATCCAAGCAGCTATGGGTGCTGAAGTTAACTTTGACATGATGGCAGAGATTTTCTCTAGTCCATTCATGATTGTGTTCTATATTGTTGGTATTATCTCGGCAATCTTCCACTTTGCTAATGGATTATGGTCATTTGCTGTGAGCTGGGGTCTTACAGTTTCACCAAGATCGCAAAGAATCATGACTTACTTTACATTGATCGTTTTCGTTCTTCTTTCTTATATCGGAATCAGCGCAATTTTCGCATTCGTATAAGAAGATAGAGTTCATTTATAAGAATTAGGAAAAACATAGCTTGGCTAATGGAAATAAGGGAGTGACAGAATTGGGTAAAGGTAAAATAGTTATCGTTGGTGGAGGTCTAGCTGGATTAATGGCTACGATCAAAGCAGCAGAGCTGGGACAACAGGTTGATTTATTTTCTTTAGTGCCTGTTAAACGCTCTCACTCAGTTTGTGCCCAAGGCGGAATCAACGGGGCAGTAAATACAAAAGGTGAAGGGGATTCTCCATATATCCACTTCGACGATACAGTTTATGGCGGAGATTTCTTGGCTAACCAACCGCCGGTTAAAGCGATGTGTGAAGCAGCACCATCAATCATTCATATGTTTGACCGTATGGGTGTTATGTTCAACCGTACTCCGGAAGGTCTTCTTGATTTCCGTCGTTTCGGTGGCACTCAACATAGCCGTACAGCATTCGCTGGTGCAACAACTGGACAGCAATTACTTTACGCATTGGACGAGCAGGTTCGCCGTTATGAAGTAGAAGGCCTTGTAACGAAATATGAAGGCTGGGAATTCCTTGGAGCTGTTATCGATGATGAGCAAACAGCACGCGGTATCGTAGCACAAAACCTGACTTCAATGGAAATCAAATCATTCCCTGGAGACGCAGTCATCATGGCGAGCGGCGGCCCTGGAATCATTTTCGGTAAATCAACGAACTCAATGATCAATACAGGTTCAGCAGCTTCCATCGTTTATCAGCAAGGTGTTAATTATGCTAATGGTGAGTTCATTCAAATTCACCCGACAGCAATCCCTGGCGATGACAAACTTCGTCTAATGAGTGAATCCGCTCGTGGTGAAGGTGGACGTATCTGGACATATAAAGACGGGAAACCTTGGTATTTCCTTGAAGAAAAATACCCTGCTTATGGTAATCTGGTACCTCGTGATATCGCGACTCGTGAAATCTTCGACGTATGTATGAACATGAAGCTTGGCATTAATGGTGAAAACATGGTTTACCTGGATCTATCACATAAAGATCCTAAATTACTTGATATTAAACTTGGCGGAATCATTGAAATCTACGAGAAATTCATGGGTGAAGATCCTCGTAAAGTTCCAATGAAAATTTTCCCTGCCGTTCACTATTCTATGGGCGGACTTTGGGTTGATTATGACCAAATGACTAACATCAAAGGTTTATTCGCTGCAGGTGAGTGCGATTATTCACAACATGGCGGTAACCGTCTTGGTGCCAACTCACTTCTTTCTGCAATCTATGGTGGTTCAGTCGCTGGACCGAATGCCGTTAAATATATTGAAGGCCTTGCTAAAACTTCAGAATCCATTCCTTCTTCATTGTATGAAGGGTACGAAAAACAAGAACAAGAGAAATGGAATGAAGTCATGTCTCTTGATGGTAACGAAAATGCGTACATCCTTCACAAAGAACTTGGTGAGTGGATGACACAGCATGTTACTGTAGTTCGTTACAATGACAAGCTGAAAGAAACGGATAACAAGATTCTTGAGCTGATGGAACGTTACAAGAAAATTAACATCAATGACACGGCAAAATGGAGTAACCAAGGAGCTGCATTCACTAGACAGCTGCAAAACATGATGCAATTGGCCCGTGTAATCACAATTGGTGCGTTAAACCGTGATGAAAGCCGCGGAGCGCATTACAAACCTGATTTCCCAGAACGTAATGATGAGGAATTCATGAAAACTACTATGGCAACATTCAAAGGCTTGGATCAAGCACCTGAATTCCATTATGAAGATATTGATGTATCACTGATCGCACCGCGTAAACGTGACTACACTACGAAACACTAAAGAGGGGGAGCAAAAAAATGGTTGAAACTAAATCTGAGACTAAAACAGTCCGTTTTATAATCACTCGTCAAGATACACCGGATTCAGCTCCTTATGATGAGGAATTCGAATTAGCGTACCGTCCGAATATGAACGTAATTTCCGCCCTAATGGAAATTCGTCGTAATCCAGTAACGGTACAAGGCAAGCACACTACAGCAATCGCATGGGACATGAACTGTCTTGAAGAGGTATGTGGTGCTTGTTCAATGGTTATCAATGGTAAACCAAGACAATCATGTACAGCTCTTATCGATCAATTGGAGCAGCCGGTTCGTCTAGCACCAATGCGTACATTCCCTGTTGTTCGTGACCTGCAAGTCGATCGCAGCCGTATGTTCGACTCATTGAAAAAGGTAAAAGCATGGATTCCAATCGATGGAACGTACAACCTTGGACCAGGACCGCGTATGCCAGAAAAGAAACGTCAATGGGCTTACGAGTTATCTAAATGTATGACTTGCGGTGTATGTTTGGAAGCTTGTCCGAACGTAAACAGCAATTCAGACTTCATTGGGCCACAACCATTATCACAAGTTCGTTTATTCAATGCACATCCAACTGGTGCAATGAACAAAGCTGAACGTTTAAATACGATCATGGGTGATGGAGGACTTGCGAACTGCGGTAACTCACAAAACTGCGTGCAGTCTTGCCCTAAAGGCATTCCATTAACGACTTCGATTGCTGCGTTGAACCGTGATACTACGATCCAACAATTCCGTAACTTCTTCGGCAGTGATGAAGTTTAATCATGAACATGAAAGAACCTGTATCTTATGATATGGGTTCTTTTTTTCATTGTTTTACATACACAGGCTTGGTTGGGAATCGAGAGAATCATAAACGATTGATAACTGGGGTTGAAGTGTAAATCCGGCACCAGGCCAACTGTGAAGGATTTGTGAAGTGAGCTTGATAATTTACCCTGCTTTCAATAGAAAATCCTTTTCATTATCGTTGTTTTCTTATAAAATGAGTGAATAGTCATTCAATTCAGAAAGGGTGTGCACAAGTTGGGCAAAATATCATATATCGATAATATAACGGAGTGGATCAATGATTTTTCTTTTAAACATGAGATTAAGATCCGCTTTTCGGAAACTGATATGTTTGGGCACTTGAATAACACGATTCCTTTTACTTATTTTGAGGAAGCTCGGATTGAGTATTTCAACAGTATGGGGTTCATGAAGGATTGGACCTCGGCTGAATGCGGTGAGATGCCGGTTGTTGCCAATTTACAGTGTGATTACCTTAAGCAGATGTTTTTCAATGATCAATTGACAATCCATGTGAAAGCTGACCATATCGGAAATTCTTCAGTGGACCTACACTATATGGGGACTAAACAAGATGGTTCAATTTGTTTAACGGGCAGGGGGACGATTGTACAAGTGTCCAAGGCCACCGGGAAGCCGGTACCATGGACGGAAGACATGAAGCGTTCGATGCTGTATACTGTGCTGGAACATTCCTAAAAATATTTCCATTTAGACAAGTAAAAGAGTCACTCCATTGCCCCAGCCGACATACTATATCTTGACTAAATAGACACCCACTCCGGGTTTTATGCTGGTGAAGGCAAGGAGGGTAACATTACTTGAAGGAGAACGAATTCACTCATAAGCCATTACTCACCAAAAGAGAAAAAGAAGTATTTGAGTTACTAGTACAAGACAAAACAACAAAAGAAATCGCAGGTGAATTGTTTATTAGCGAAAAAACAGTTCGAAACCATATTTCGAATGCGATGCAGAAGCTTGGAGTTAAAGGACGTTCGCAGGCAGTCATAGAACTCCTTCGTATGGGAGAACTTAAGCTTTAATGTGTTAACTCTACGTAAGCCTTATAAATAATTTCTCTCCCGTTCATTGGCAGCATATAAGGAAGGGCAAAACAATTTGGTTGTTTTGACTTCTTTGGATGCTGCTTATTTTTATGGTGGGGTTTCATTATGATTCCAGTCAATCAATCTTGAAAATCATTTCACTTTCATCCAAAATGGTAGTATGATAAGTTTCATGAAGTGGGGAGCTGTGTTTATGGATGAAGAGAAGCAGGCGGCATATGTAGCTGATATCGAGAAGGAATTGCGCTATGTATCGTCATGGCTTAAGCAAAGGGGAAGAGAAATTCTCCATGATTATAAAATTACCATTCCTCAATTCGTGGCTTTGCAATGGCTTTTTGAATCAGGGGACATGACGATTGGCGAATTGTCCACGAAGATGTTTCTCGCTTTCAGTACAACGACGGACCTGATTGACCGCATGGAGAAACATCAGCTTGTCCAGCGTGTCAGGGATGAAAAGGATCGGCGTGTGGTTCGAATTCACCTTCTTGAAGAAGGCGAACGGATAATCGAAGAAGTGATTAATAAACGGAGGCAGTACTTGAGTGGCGTGTTAGTCAATTTTAACGAATCTGACATCATGTCCCTCAAAGGGATTCTAGTAAAACTACATCAAGAAATGAAAGAAAAATGAGGCGAGTTTTTTGAAACAACCGATAGGCATCATTGATTCAGGAGTAGGCGGCTTGACAGTAGCTAAAGAAGTCATGCGTCAGCTTCCAAATGAAAATATAATTTACTTAGGTGATACAGCAAGATGCCCATATGGGCCGAGGACAAAAAAAGATGTCCAAACCTTCACATGGCAAATGACGAGATTTTTGATGAAGAAGGATATAAAAATGCTGATCATCGCTTGCAATACAGCGACTGCAGCTGTATTGGATGAAATCAGGGCTATACTTCCGATTCCTGTGTTGGGTGTCATACACCCAGGGGCAAGGGCGGCATTGAAAGTTTCTGATTCCTTGCATATTGGAGTTATCGGTACGGAAGGCACGGTAAAAAGCAAAGCTTATGACGATGCACTTGCTTCCATCAATTCCGATGTGAAAGTAGATAGTTTAGCATGCCCGAAATTTGTCCCAATCGTAGAAAGCGGGGAGTTTCAAGGGGGAATCGTCAATCGGGTCGTGGCACAAACCTTGAACCCGTTGAAGAAAACGAAAATCGATACACTGATCCTTGGCTGTACCCATTATCCACTGCTGGGGCCTGTAATCTCTTCCTATATGGGGGATGAAGTGCAAGTCATTTCCTCTGGAGAAGAGACGGCCCGGGAGGCAAGTGTCATTTTGGATTACTATAAATTAATCAATAAAAGCAAGCTCCGTCCAGTTCATCGCTTTTATACAACCGGTTCAAGAGATATGTTTGGTTCCATCGCGTCGAGCTGGCTCGGTATTCATGCCAATACCATCGAAACAATTAAAATCGATCACTTATAAGACTTCCATTTGGAAGTTTCAGACTGCAGACAAACTTAATGAAAATGGAGTTTGTCTGCAGTTTTTTTATGGTTTGTACATGTGGCCGTTGATTGGAACGTGAGGGACTCGCTTTCCCTGCAGGTGCATGAAAGGATCCTATCCAGCATTCAGATTATACTTGGGGATGGGAGTTGATTGTTCCATTCAGGAAGTCTCCCAAATCCTGATGAAGCTGAAAAAGATGCATCAATACGGGCAAATTGCCCAGCTCCATTATCGGAGGGAAAATAATTGGTCTATTTTCCCCTAGGGCTCGTATAAATAGGAGTACAAACTGTCCTAGGAGTGATTTTATGTCCAATAAATCAAAAGTAACAATGGCTGTGACCATTCTGGCATCTTCTTTTTGGCTTTCAGGCTGCGGATTATTTGGCGGTGAAGAGAAAAAGGAAATTGATCCCCCGAAGGATGTTTCATTAGTCGAGGATGAATCTTCATTAAAAGAAACAGAAACGAATGGTGAGGAAAAGCCAACGACAGAGGGGGAAGAAGGCGCTGTAGAATCGAAAACGGTGAAGACGGAGTTATATTTAATTGATAAAAGCGGGTATGTGGTTCCACAGACATTGGAACTTCCTAAATCGGAAGCTGTCGCTAAACAAGCCCTTGATTACCTTGTCAATAACGGACCAGTCACGGATAAACTTCCAAATGGGTTCAGGGCCGTCATTCCTGCCGATACCCAAATAAGCGTGAACATTAAAGACGGGGTGGCTGTGGCGGACTTTTCGCCGGAATTCAAAAACTATCAGAAAGAGGATGAACTTAAAATCCTTCAAGCCATCACATGGACCCTGACACAATTCGACTCGGTCGATAAAATCCAAATGAGAATCAATGGGGAAGATATTTCCGAAATGCCGGTCAATGGCACACCAATAGATGAAAATATCTCAAGGTCTTCAGGAATCAATATCGATACGAGTGATGTAGTCGACATTTCCAATACCAAAGCACTCACCGTTTATTATGTAGGCGGTGATGAGGAGTACACATATTATGTTCCCGTGACGCGCAGGATCAGCGAAACGGTGACTGATAATGTAACAGCAGTCATTCAGGAATTAACGAAGAGTCCTTCGGGTTCTAGCCTGCAAACAGGGTTCATGAGTGATGTAGCTTTACTTGACGAGCCAAAAGTGGCAGAAGGTAAGGTCAGCCTGAATTTTAACGAAAATATCCTTGGAAGCTTTAAAGAGAAAAAGGTATCACAAGAGGTCCTTGATGCCTTGGTCCTTTCCTTGACGGAACAGAAAGGAATTGAAAGCGTTGAAGTGCAAGTGCAGGGCAGCGCAGATGTTCTTAATGAAGAAGGTAAGAAATTATCCGAACCAGTCGTCCGTCCAGAGAAAGTCAACACAGGCAGTTTTTAAATATATGTAGAAATAAAACAATGAGGCAGCTCGCAGCTGCCTCTTATTTTTTTTTGCCTCCGCCATTGAATGACCACGCTGTTAAAGAGTGAAAGCTAATATCGCCCCAAGGCAATTTCCCGTGTTGTGGGAAAGTTTTTACATAAATAAATTTTAAAAAGGGGAAATTACTTTTAATCATGTAATGGATGGGGGGATATTATGGATCAAAAGGTCATTCAGGCTTTACACATCTATGTTTTAATCATCATGAATACAGGATTCATGGTGCATGTCCTGCTCCTCCCCAATATACTATCCGCATCTCAACGCGACGGATGGATAGGTGTCATAATAAGTGTTGTTCCATGTATCGTTTGGACACTATTTATTTTTTATATTTATAAAAAACTAGATAAAGAAGATATAATCTCTTTTCTGAAAAAATGGTCTACACCTTTTGTTACATATATTTTCACGATAGCATTTGCCTTGTACTTTATAATTAACGCCTTCATAACCGTCAAATTTACATTGATTTGGGCAAAAGCTAATTATACTCATGACATTCCAAACATCGTAGTCGTCAGCCTATTCACTTTTATTTGTATTTTTGCAAGTTATAAAGGAATACGCACCATAAGTACTTTGGCTCTCCTATTTCTTCCGGTCGTCACTATTTTGGGGATATTTGTGGGGCTGGGGAACACGAGTAATAAGAATTACGAATTATTGTTCCCGATATTTGAAAGCGGGTATCGCCATACACTAAATGGAATGCTGTATACGAGTGCAGGATATTTAGAAATCATCGTTTTTTTATTTTTAACTCCTTACTTGAAAAACAAGCTAAAAGCCAAGTGGCTTTTACTGGTTGGTATTATCCTCATCATGCTGACGTTAGGCCCCCTCATGGGAGCGATGGCGGAATTTGGTTCTGTGGAAGCGGTGAAAATGAGGAATCCGGCATACGAACAGTGGAAGTTGCTAAGATTTGGCTATTATATTACTCGACTTGATTTCCTTTCCATTTTCCAATGGCTTTCAGGTGCCATGATCCGAATAAGTTTATGTTTATTTATAGGCTATAAGTTAATCTCGAATTCAAAACATCAGAAGTGGATACTGCTTTCACTATATTTGTTAATTGTTATTGGAACGCTAATCCATTGGGATGCTACTTCATTTTTTAATCTTTTATACAAATATTTCTTTCCAATAAGCAGTCTGTTTCTTTTTAGTGCTGCAATTATACTGTTATTTATTATTTTTAAAAAGGGAAAAGGAAAAGGTGAAACATTATGAAGAAGGGAAATTTGAATGGTACTCCTTCTTACATTGACCAAATCCGAAAATGGTTCGAACATTCTTCCGATGTTGTTTTAAGAACAAAAACTTTTGATAATGAAGGTCTTTATTTGTTGGGATTTTTATATGCGCCAAACTTAGTGGATATGCCATTCATCAATGAAGTGATTCTGCCTACAATATCTAAAGCGGTTCAAGAAAATGGCGAATTAACAATTGATCAATTAAGCAATATCATGGAGATCAGTACGCTTAAAAAGGGCTCCGATTTAAAAGACGGAGTAGAAAGCATCCTTTTTTCAGGAGACCTGATCATTATTAATGAATCTTCCAACGAAATTTACCATACCCCATTAGCCAATTCCCCTAAGCGCAGTCCGGAAGAATCCAATATAGAATCTTCCATTCGGGGACCTAGGGATGGATTCGTTGAGAATATAGCGGATAACATGTCTTTAATTCGCCAGAGGTTAAAAACGGCATCACTTAAATGTATAGAATATACAATCGGGAAAAGAAGTAAAACTAAAATATTGCTGCTATATATTGATGACATTATCAATCCCTCGATTCTTTTGGATGTTAAAAAACGATTGGATTCATTAAAGGCTGATATCATAGTCAGCAGTTACCAAGTTGAAGAACTCTTATATGATACTCCATTTTCCATTTTCCCCTTAATGGAGTATATCGGTCGACCGGACTATGTTGTTGAATCCTTGAATCAAGGCCGCTTTGCCATCCTGGTAGACGGGAATCCCACAAGCTTGATCGGACCAACGAGTATTAATCAGTTACTTTATGCTGCCGATGACGCACATGCAAGCTTTTTTTACATTAGTTTTATGCGCATCATTCGTGTAGTCTCATTATTTGTAACGGTTACGTTACCGGGGTTTTTTATAGCGTTGGTTACCTATCAATTCGATCAAATTCCCTTTTCGCTTCTTGCGACGATTTCAATCACGAGACAGGGATTACCCATACCTGCTTCTTTGGAGGCATTCGTAATGATCATATTGTTTGAACTATTTAAAGAAGCCGGTCTTCGCCTGCCAAAAGCTGTTGGTCCGACGGTTTCTGTATTGGGTGGATTGATTATAGGTGATGCAGCGATTCGGGCAGGGCTGACTTCACCCTCCATGCTCGTAGTAATTGCTGTTACAGTTCTCTCAAGCTATACCCTAATCAATCAGAATATCGCTGGGAATATCGTTCTTATAAGGTTATTCATATTTGCATGTTCAGCATTTCTAGGCTTGTTTGGATTCTTCATGGGAATATTTCTTATCTTGATTGTTGTGGTTTCCTTGGAAAGTTTCGGACAGCCTTTTGTGAATCCATTTTCCAAACCAAATAAATCGGACATGTTAAAAGTCTTATTCAAGCTTCCGTATGGGATGTTAAGGCAGCGGAATCAAGCTCTACAATCCAGTGATAATGAATCGCAAAAGGAGTCGGACAAATGAGAAAGCTAATTGCAGTCATGGTAATTGGCTGTCAACTTTTATTGACGACAGGCTGCTGGGGAATGAAGGAAATTCAAGCTCAAACATATGGATCCGCTCTAGGGATCGATTATAAAGAGGGTGAATTCATCTTATACTTTCAAGCATTGAATTTTGCGGATATAGCAAAACAAGAGGGGGCCACAGCATTACAAGAAAAAACTGGTGTTGTCATTGGGAAAGGTAAAGGGGAAAGTATCGAAGAAGCATTTACTGAATTGGAACAAAATGCAGCATTGCCACTTTATATCGGGCATGTTAACTCCTTCATTTTAAGTGAGGATGTAATCAATAAGAAAATGAAGGATTTCATTGAATATGTAGGGAAAGAGCCATTATTGCGATACAATTCATGGCTGTTTGTTACAAACGAGGATATTAAAAAGGTGTTTAACGGTGATAGTTTCTTTAATCTTCCTAACTTATTCACGATCATTCAAAGGCCAGAGACCGTTATTAATGAAAACTATTTCATTTCCCCGTTAAAATTCAGTGAACTGGTTTCGAAATATTATCAACCGGTTGGTTCCATTTTAATTCCCTCTATGGTAATAAATGAGCATCATTATACAGACAGGGGGAAAGAAAAAAAGATACCAACGTTGAATGGCGGCTATGTTTTATCAAAACAACAGTATAAAGGGTTTGTAAGTAAACAAGATTTGACTGGTATGAAATGGGTTGAAAATAAGGCGACAGTCATGTTTTTTTCCCTGAATAAACAAAAGGTTAGTGTTGAAATCATGGACCCCAAAACAAACATCAAAGTATTGGAACAACAAAAGAAACCCTTATATGATTTAGAAGTTAAAGCAAATGGGATATTGAAACAGAATTTAGACAACTTGGATATGGAAAAAATCGAAAAAAAGGTAGAAATAAAAATTAAGCAAGATATTTTGAAGACATTGGAGACGGGGGAAAAAATCAATACAGACCTTTTTAACATAAGTGAAAAGGCATACAGATACCATGTCAATAAGTGGGATAATAAAATTATTAATTCCTTTGATAAGACTTCAATAAATAACATAAAAGTTAATATCCATATTGAACATAGTGAAAATTACAAACGTTAGTTTATAAGTTTCAGGTTATTGCAGGTGAGGGAGTTGTGTTAGACTTAACTTATCTGGAAAATTCAGCGGCTGTTGTTGATCATGATAGGCAGAGTTGAATCCGTCCGTTGGCACTGGAGAAGAAGCGGCTTTTACATATGACGAATGACAGCAAATTCTTTCTCAGCCCCAAAAGAGCTCCGGTGCCGATAAAATGAAAAAGGGTGAAATGGAAATGAAGACAGTAATCATTGCAACGAAAAATAAAGGGAAAGCCAAGGAGTTCGAAAGCTTATTTTCTGCTAAAGGTTATGAAGTCAAAACACTTCTCGATGTACCGGATGCCCCGGATGTGGAGGAAACAGGCACGACCTTTGAAGAAAATGCGATCCTGAAGGCAGAGGCCATTGCCCATCAGCTAGGCCACTTTGTCATTGCTGATGACTCCGGATTGATTGTAGATGCATTGGAGGGCCGTCCAGGCGTTTATTCTGCCCGCTATGCTGGAGAGGCCAAGAGTGATGAAGCAAACACGGAAAAAGTCCTCCGCGAACTGGAAGGCGTGCCAAAAGAGGCTAGGACGGCGAGATTTTATTGCGCCTTGGCACTAGCGTCACCCAACCAGGAAACGATTACGGTATCGGGAACGATGGAAGGCTTGATCACGGAACAGCCCTCAGGAACGAATGGATTTGGTTATGATCCCATCTTTTTTGTAGAGGAACAGGGCAAAACAAACGCTGAATTGACAAAAGAGGAAAAAAACCAAATCAGCCACCGTGCCAACGCATTGAGGGCTCTAGATGAAAAACTTGATCTATTTCTAAAAAGGGAAGAAGGAATGTGACGATGAAAGTGCTAATAATGAGTGACAGTCATGGCTTAACTCATGAAATCAGCATGATTGCCGAGCGTCATAAACAAGAGGTCGCCGCCATGATCCATTGCGGTGATTCAGAGTTGGAAAGAAATGATCCTCACATGGCGGAGTTTTTGGCCGTTGGCGGGAATTGCGACTATGATTCGGCATATCCGGATGATATTGTGGAGAATATCTCAGGCAAGCGTTTCTTCGTTACGCATGGACACCTCTATAACATAAATATGACCTTGATGAACCTATCTTATAAAAGTGAGGAGACAGGGGCGGATATTATTTGCTTTGGTCACTCCCATGCTCCAGGTTCAGAGTGGATTGACGGCAAGCTCTTCATCAACCCGGGAAGCATACGGCAGCCGCGGGGACGAAAAGAGAAAACCTATGCCATTTTGGAGATTGGAAATGACCAACTTGAAATCATCTATTATGACCTTGAAGGAAAAATCGTTGAGGATCTAAGAAATGCTTATCAAATGGAATGACTTCATGTATAATGAACAGGAAGCGTTTTTCCCCGCTTCCTGGTTCTTAAAAAAAGAAAAAAACTTTTTTTGAAAAACCGTTGACTTCCTTTTGATATCCTACTATAATAAGAAGTGTCCTAAGGGAACAGTTAAGGTAATACATAAGTTTTACCGCAACTTATATCATAAACGTCTCAGTAGCTCAGCTGGATAGAGCAACGCCCTTCTAAGGCGTCGGTCGGGAGTTCGAATCTCTCCTGGGACACTAACTTAAAAAGCCAAAACCTTCTAAAGGTTTTGGCTTTTTTACTTTTTTGGTTGTTTAAGCTAACGAGGGTCATTTTGATTTGCATCCTTTTAACCATGAAATTTTTTATTTATATTTATCGCAGGTGGATGACCATTTATGTCGAACTTGTAATAAATAAGGAGATGTTTAAATGAATAAAGATAGATTATTCAAGTTCATTCAAACTTCCACTCGGGGCAATTTCTTCTCAGTCGAAATAACCGAAGATGGAACAGAAGTGGTCCAATTAGCCAAGGAGTTGGAAAAAGAAGGAAGAATCAAGTTGAGGGAATGTAAACGAAAAGAAAAAGGTGTTTATCTGGAAGGAATACTTAAATTTGTGCCTAGCTAATACTTAATGAGCTCTGCGAAGGATTTTTATTAGGAATTTCATAAAACATCCTTCGCCGACAAAATGGGAATCGGAGACCGAACAGTGAGGTGAGGGTTAAAAAAATTCATGAACGGTCGAATATTGTGTGGTTTAGGTCGATAAACTGCTCAGGTCTTTATGGTCTTAACTGTAATCCTCACTGGATTTAAGAAATTTGTACAGCGCTACTTCCGGATTACTGGCAGCCGAGACACCAAAAGTGCTTGCTTTAATGCGACTTGGCAGACAGTCGGTGGAAAGGGAGCGAATTTCTGAAATCAACTTCAACTTTCTCAAATAAAAAACTGTAGGCAAAAAGATTTCTATCTGAATTTTTAAACATAGTTGATTGGGTCGGGTGTGCGAGACTCCTGCGGGAATAGCAGTGCCTGGGGCAACGTTCAATTTGTACAAGCTAAAAGAACTGTAGGTAAAATCGACTTACATCGAATTTTGTCAGCAGCTGAGGCATCCATACTTGGATGTCTTTTTTTTGATCAAATTCTATTTAAGGTTTGGAGATTTTTTTTATGATTTCACGGTTTTTGATTATTGCCGTATTCAATTCTTCGACGGGTGAACTTTTTCATCAGCTTCACTCAGCTGCATCGATTGTTTTTGTATAAGTGATTCAATCGTGAGACTTTGAATTGTTCGGATACATGTTGTAATGCCATGTGCAAATCGGTGTTATGGATCGATGGGATCGACTCATTTTCCTCTTTCGATAAGATATCCTCCTCTAAAGCTTATTCACGTTTATAAAGCATATTATTGGGAAAATTCCGCTTATTACTCATGATACTAAATCGGCATAGTGCCATGGGAACCGTAAAGTGGAAGGTGAATCCCTTATCAGCTTTATGTTATAAAGCCCCTCTGACTAAGAAGGCCATAATTTGCTGGAGTTATAAAAAACAGAAAAAACATTGACATAATACAAACAAATCAATATTATGTTTATTATATTATAAACTTTATAGGGAAGTGTTTGTTTAATGAAGGACGCGGAAATGTTTTGGAGCGCATCTCAGGATGAGCTTAAACAAGGGTACATCGAAGGTGAGAATCAATATGTTTGTTTGCTGTGTGGAAATGCAGTTGAAAAGGGGATAGTATACCCGAAAGATGGAGTTCTTTATGAAGCGAAGAGGTATATGCGCATTCATATTGAACATGCGCACAGCTCGGTTTTTGAATACTTGATTGATCTCGATAAAAAACTTACAGGTCTCACCGACCATCAAAACCGTCTCCTTCGCCTTTTTTATCAAGGGAAAAATGATGCTGAGGTTCAGGAGGAAATGGGAATTGGCAGTCCTTCCACGATTCGGAACCATCGCTTTGTGTTGAAAGAGAAAGAGCGTCAGGCTAAGTTGTTTTTAGCTCTGATGGAACTTTTGAAAGATAAAGATGAACACGCGCCGGCATTTATCCCGCTTCATCAAAAAGCAAGGATGGTCGATGATCGTTATAACGTTACTGAGGATGAAAAGGTGACTGTACTGAAAAAATACTTCCCTAAAGGCAGTCAGGATGCATTAAAGTCTTTTCCGCCAAAGGAAAAACAAAGGCTGATCATTCTCCAAGAAATTATGAACCGTTTTGAAAATGAGCGGAAATACGAAGAAAAGGAAATCAATCAAATATTGGGTGCGATTTATCATGATCATGTTCTTTTGAGAAGATACTTAATAGAATATGGATTCTTGGATAGAAAGCCTGATGGGAGCCAATATTGGCTGAAGAAATGATGACTGGAGGCAAGAAAGATGGATCGTAAAAAAGAATTGAAGCAATTATATAAAGAAACAAAGGTTGAAGCAGGGATATACCAAATCAGAAATACGGTAAATAATAAAGTCTTTATCGGAAGCACCAGGAATTTAAAGACGTTGAAGGGGAAACAATTTGAATTGGAAGTCGGGACAAACACCAATAAAGTGCTGCAGAGTGAGTGGAACCAATATGGGAAAGATGCATTTTCTTTTGAGGTACTGGAGGTATTGAAGCCAAAAGAAACAGGGTTTTTTGATGCTAAACGGGAATTGAAAAAACTTGAAGAAAAGTGGATGGAAAAAATACAGCCTTACGAAGAACGGGGATACAATAGAATGAAACCCGCTGACTTATAAGTGGCCTTTAGGGATTCTCCTTGATTCCCGGCTCCCGGTTTACCTTTGATGCATTTCATTCTTATTTCTTTATGAAAAATAAGGTATTATGGAAGCAGATGGTAATATATTTAAGTGTTTATGATTAGGGGGTGGCTGAGATGGAAAATGGAGATGG
This sequence comes from Peribacillus sp. FW305-BF15, assembly GCF_058783805.1. Classification (NCBI taxonomy): domain Bacteria; kingdom Bacillati; phylum Bacillota; class Bacilli; order Caryophanales; family Bacillaceae; genus Peribacillus; species Peribacillus sp. FW305-BF15. The sequence continues at coordinate 128,003 of NZ_JBYSYV010000013.1, forward strand.
ATATCTAAGGGCGAAAAAAAGGTTGAAAACCTTAAGGCATTCTACATTCATATAATGGTGTATGTATTGGTGAATGTCATGTTGATTGCGATTAAGATTAACCTTTTGACGGATCCCGGTTATTGGTGGTTCCTTTATCCCCTCGGTGGGTGGGGGATTGGTGTTCTGATACATGGAATTACCATTCTTGCACAAGGAAACTTCGGGTCTGAGTGGGAAGAAAGAAAAATAAAAGAATATATGGAAAAGGATAAAAAGAACGGCTGAATTTGGGCGTGTTCAAAACAGGGGGTCATTTGTGGCTCTTTTTTTGTGGGAAAAATAATCGGTGGATCTCACTTGTTGTAAGTTTTTAAATGGTTTAAGCTAGTAATGAGGGACCTGTCTATGAAAAAGGGGGAAACCCGTGGAGGACCTTCACTAAATCATAATTAATCTTAGGAGTTGCGAATGAAAAAAATAGGATGGACCATAACGGGAATAGGGGCAATCATGGCGCTGGGGGCCTTGCTTTATCCTTTGAATGTTATTGATAAAACTCTATGTATATATTTATTGCTCGGCGGTGCAGGGCTAATGTTTGCCGGGTCAATGTTCAGGGCCTTTTCGCTCCTGAAAAGATGACTGATTTTACCATTTGATAAAAACGCTCGATTAAGGTGATGACATGGAGAAAAACCAATTGAAATATGCCCAGCAGCATCTGGCTAATGAACGCACCTTCTTGGCATGGATAAGAACGGTGATTGCAATAGTGGGAGTTGGCTTTCTTGCGACAAGCCTGCATTTTACGATTGGTGTGCATCGGGATGCCCGGATTGACTTGATCAGCATCGTGCTGGGGATGTTTGCGTGTGCATTGGGACTTGTGATTACCGTTCTGGCGACAATCGGTTATCTTCAGAAGAAACGGCAAATCAATGAAGGGACGTTCCAGTCTTCAAGTGCGCACGTAATTCTAATCGCTGTTTTTATGGTCATATTGTTATCGATGATCATTTTATATTTTGTTTTCATTTAAAACTGTCCTAACCTGATTAGGGCAGTTTTTTCAGTTTCTGCTATTATATACTTATTCTCACATCGTTACGGAAAGATTTCTTCCATTAATTTAATGCCATCAAAAAACGAAAGCTTGAAAAACACTGTATTTCAGGTTATGAAAGAATCATTCAGACTTAGACTAATTCGAAGAAAACGAGTTTGTTGTAATGTTATGGCGGTTACAATTTGGGCGTGGATTTCCGATCCAGGCACTCGCTTTCCGAGGGCGGCCTAGGTGAGCCTGCGGAGTCGAGCACCTTTCTCTACAATCAACTTCGTTATGAAAATCAGATAGAAATGATACTATAGGAGTTAGGTATTGGGTATTTTAGGTCCGTTGGTTTCGTGAGCATCATTTGATGAAAGATACGTTTTTGAACCCCTTCTGTAGACAAATTGAAATAGTTAAACATGGTGAAATTTGAAACCGGAAGGGTATAAGCGTAGGGAAAAGATCGATCAAGTTTTGTCTTTTGCCTTCCTTTTAAAATATAAACCATCATCGGTTTGTAAATAAACTTCACATGGGTAATTCCTAACTTTATAAACCTTGAAAGTACTTGCTTTATTCAATTTCAATCACGTTTTAAATATTTGTTTAATTTCCTTTTTGTGAGATATGATAAAGAGGAATGAAAAGGAGGTCATCATGATGGTGGATATCAAAAAAGGTGAAAGTTCTTTTTTTGTCGAAGAATCTGGTGAGAAACTAGCGGAAATTACATTCTTTAAATCAGGTGATGATGAGATCACGGTCGATCATACCGTTGTTTCTGACAAGCTTCGCGGGCAAAAGGTAGGAAATGCCCTAGTTGAAAAGATCATAGGATTCGCAAGGGAGGAAAACCTGAAAATTGTTCCGGTATGTTCGTTCGTTCAAAAACAATTTGAAAAAAATGCAGAATACGAGGATGTATTGGCTAAATGAACCGGAGGGCTGACTTAGGGGATGATTAATATCTCTTATGTTCAGCCTTTTTTCATTTTTTAGATAATCTTTACACCCCCAATAAAATAATGGTAAAGCCTTTCCTCCTGCAGTTATGTTCGCATTTAATATAGGGGAGGTGCTCGGATGGCCATCAAATTACAAACCCTATTGAATCACGCAAAGGAAAATATGGGAAGCGGTATGAACCCGGTCGTGAACGAGACGATACTCGAATTGGTGAAATTAGCTTATGAAGCGGGGATATTTGTTCAAATAACGGCTGGTTATCGAAGTTTCCGAGAACAACATGAACTGTATGAACGAGGCAGAACGAATAAATCCAAGCCAATCGTGACTTATGCCAAAGGGGGGCAATCCTTTCATAACTATGGCCTTGCAGTCGATTTTGTCATCCTTAGTGATGACGGCAAGCGGGCACTGTGGACAGAGGGCGAGAAGTGGACAAGGGTGGCAGCCATAGCAAAATCCCTGGGATTTGTTTGGGGAGGGGATTTTGAATTGTTCCGTGATTTTCCTCACCTTGGAATGTCAGGCGGTTTATCAACGAGAGATCTTCAAAAGGGATGGCGGCCGAATCTTATATCAAGAGTGGCGTCCGCAATCAGTGAAAATGAGGCTGAAAGGAAAAATGGATGATTCTTTTTTTAGGGATCCGATACTTGTGACTGCCATCATGTGGATGATGCGTGACATGAATCATTTAATTGGGATATCCGGTGTTTTTAAAAATTAAAAATTGAAAAAACTTTTTTTATAAAATGTGGCCATGATAGGTATGTAAGCGGATACAACGAATCTTTCAATTTAGAATTATCAAAAAATTTCAAAAAACCTGTTGACTACTACCTGAAATACACGTAAGATAATCACAAATACAAGACATCAAACATAAGCGTTTCGAAAAATATGAATAATGCGAAAAGCATTGAAGAGGATAAGTAGTCTTTTAAAAAGGCAGTCACAGAGAGCCGGGTAGCTGAGAGCCGGTATTGTCCCGAAAGATGAACTCACCTTGGAGTTTCAGCTTGAACGTCTGACTAGTAGAGCTGAACGGGTGCGTACCAGTACCCGTTACCAAAACAGAGAATAGTGTAGTCTATTCAAAGTGCGCATGGAGTTTCATGCGAAAAAGGGTGGTACCGTGGAGTGGCTCATCAAGCCTTTTCACCCCTTTAACTTGCCGAGTGCAAGTACATTTGGGGTGAAAAGGCTTTTTTGTATGCTTAAAAAGCTGAAAATTCTGAATCTTGAGAAAAAATCAATTAGGAAAGCGAAGGAGGTTTTTTACGAAATGACACAAAAGTCAGTTGTTGCTGATCGGAAAAGTGGAAAGACACATTATAGTGGTGCCGAATTTCTGCTGGAAGCATTGAAAAAGGAAAATGTTGATGTCATCTTTGGTTATCCAGGAGGTTCTGTATTGCCGATTTATGACAAACTTTACAGTTCAGAACTTTTTCATATTTTGACAAGGCACGAACAAGGTGCGATTCATGCAGCGGAAGGATACGCCAGGATTACCGGCAAGCCGGGGGTGGTCATCGTCACATCCGGTCCAGGGGCAACGAACATCGTCACTGGTTTGGCCGATGCAATGATCGACTCTTTACCGCTAGTTGTAATTTCAGGTCAGGTAGCTACCAGTGTAATCGGCTCGGATGCTTTCCAGGAAGCGGATGTACTGGGGATTACTACCCCGATCACAAAACATAACTATCAGGTAAGGAAGCCGGAAGACCTTCCGCGCATCATAAAAGAAGCGTTTTATATCGCTTCCAGCGGCCGGCCCGGTCCAGTATTGATCGATATACCTAAGGACATGGCCATTTTGGAAGGTGTATCGACGGATGAGGAGCCAGAAATGAATCTCCCTGGCTATCAGCCGACGACCAAGCCGAATTACTTACAGATCAGAAAGCTTGTTGAAGCCGTAAGCGGGGCGAAAAGACCGGTCATTCTTGCAGGGGCAGGTGTCCTGCATGCAAAGGCCTCCCATCTATTAAAGGAATATGTCGAGCAGCAAGGCATCCCCGTTGTCCACACTTTATTGGGTCTTGGGGGCTTTCCGGCAGAACATCCACTCTTTATCGGAATGGGTGGCATGCATGGCTGCTATGCAGCAAACATGGCGTTAGCGAAATGTGATCTATTAATCAATATCGGTGCAAGGTTCGATGATCGATTGACTGGGAATCTAGCGAAATTCGCACAGCACGCAACGGTTGCCCATATCGATATTGATCCAGCCGAAATCGGTAAAAATGTTCCGACAAAAATTCCAGTTGTCGGAAGTGCTAAAGAAGCACTCTCGGAATTGATTGCGCAAAATGGCAAGAAACCGGAAATTGATGAATGGACAACACAGCTTACTGCATGGAATGAAGAGTTCCCATTGCGCTATACCCATGAAGAAGGCGTATTGAAACCTCAGCGGGTCATCCAGATGCTTCATGAAAAAACGAATGGGGAGGCCATTGTTACGACCGATGTTGGACAGCATCAAATGTGGGCAGCACAGTACTATCCATTTAACAAACCGAATTCATGGGTCACTTCCGGTGGATTGGGGACGATGGGCTTTGGCTTACCTTCGGCTCTCGGAGCGCAGCTGGCGAATCCGAAAGCGACGGTGCTTTCCATATCGGGGGATGGTGGATTCCAGATGTGCCTGCAGGAACTCTCGGTGATTGCCGAAATGAATCTGCCAATCAAAATCATCATCGTCAATAACGGTGCACTAGGGATGGTAAGACAGTGGCAGGAACTCTTTCATGATAACCGTTTTTCACACAGTATTTTTCAATCGCATCCGGATTTCGTGAAATTGGCCGATGCCTATGGAATTCCGGGATATAAGGTGACGACGGAGGAAGAAGCAAGCAACTGCCTGGATGTAGCGTTAAAGACTGATGGTCCAGTGTTGATTGATTTCCGGGTAAAACAAAACGAAAATGTCTTTCCGATGGTAGCACAAGGAAAAGGGCTAGATGAAATGGAAGGAGTTTAATCAATGAAGGGAATTCTTAGCCTCACCGTGAACAACCGGCCAGGCGTCCTTAATCGGATTACGAACCTGTTCACGAAAAGAAATTATAACATTGAAGGCATGACTGTCGGACCTTCCGAACAGGATGGCATTTCAAGGATGACCTTTGTGGTCGATGTCGATGACGAAACTGTCATTGAACAGATCACCAAGCAGCTGAATAAGCAGATCGATGTTTTGAAAGTATATGATATTACGAATCAATCGATTGTGGCGAGGGAACTTGCACTCATTAAAATATTGGTGACTACACAAACCCGAGCCGAGATTTATTCAGTCATCGAACCCTTCCGAGCTTCAGTTATTGATGTCAGTAAAGATAGCGTGACCGTCCAAATCACAGGGGAATCGGATAAAATCGAAGCTTTCATTGAACTGATCAAGCCATATGGCATCAAGGAATTGGCAAGGACAGGGACTGCCGCCATCCCGCGTGGAATGCAAATTGCACACGCTAAGAGTGCGACAATCGTATAAAACAAAAACAAAAACAAAAACAAAAACAAAAACAAAAACAAAAACAAAAACAATGATGAAAAGGGAGATGTAATTATTATGGCAAAAGTATATTATAACGCAGAAGCAAACGAGAATTTCTTCAACAATAAAAAGGTAGCGGTAATCGGATATGGTTCACAAGGACACGCACACGCTCAAAACTTACGTGACAGCGGTGTAGATGTAATCATCGGAATCAGGAAAGGTAAATCCTTCGATAAAGCGGTGGAAGACGGCTTTAATGTTTACACAGTGAAGGAAGCAGCTGAACAGGCAGACGTGATCATGAACCTATTACCGGATGAAACTCAGCCGAAAGTATACCAAGAAGAAATCAAACCGGTATTGCGTGCAGGTCAAGCGTTAATGTTCGCACACGGATTCAACGTACATTTCAATCAAATCGTTCCTCCGGCAGACGTAGATGTTTTATTAGTCGCTCCTAAAGGTCCGGGACATCTTGTTCGCCGTACATATGAACAAGGGGCAGGGGTGCCGGCATTGTTCGCCATTTATCAAAATGTTACGGGTGAAGCAAGAGAATTGGCACTTGCGTACGCTCGGGGAATCGGTTCTTTAAGAGCTGGCGGTTTGGAAACCACTTTCCAGGAAGAAACGGAAACGGATCTATTTGGAGAGCAAGCTGTACTTTGCGGCGGATTGACTGCCCTTGTGAAAGCTGGATTCGAAACCTTGACAGAAGCTGGATATCAACCGGAAGTAGCATATTTCGAGTGTTTGCATGAACTTAAGTTAATCATCGACCTTATGTATGAAGGCGGTATGGAAAACATGCGCTATTCCATCTCTGACACAGCTCAATGGGGAGATTTCGTTTCTGGACCACGCGTTGTGACGGAAACTACGAAAGAGGCAATGAAAGCGATCTTGAAAGACATCCAAGACGGTGAGTTCGCTAAAGGATGGATCTTGGAAAACCAAGCGAATCGTCCAGTCTTCAATGCGATCAATAATCGTGAAAACCAACATCAAATCGAAGTGGTTGGCCGTGAATTAAGAAAAATGATGCCATTCGTAAAACCTCAACAAAAAGAGAAAGAAGTGGTAGCCGTTGCGAAAAATTAATATATTTGAAACCACACTTCGTGATGGGGAGCAATCCGCCGGTGTAAATTTAAATTTTACCGAAAAACTTGAAATTGCTTATCAGCTTGAAAGATTGGGTGTTGATATAATCGAAGCCGGTTTTCCGGCAGCATCCAAAGGGGATTTCAACTCCGTACAGGAAATCGCGCGCAAAATCAAAAACAGCTCTGTCACAGGGCTGGCGCGTGCTGTAAAAGGAGATATCGATGCAGCTTGGGATTCATTAAGGGGCGGCGCAGAACCAAGATTGCATACGTTCATCGCCACTTCGCCCATTCATCGTGAATATAAGTTGAAAATGTCTAAGCAGCAAGTGATTGAAAGGTCGGTTGAAATGGTTAAGTACGGAGCAGCGCGTTTTCCGATCGTACAATGGTCTGCAGAAGATGCAAGCCGCACGGAACTTGACTATTTGGCTGAAATCGTTGAAGCGGTCATTCAGGCTGGTGCCAAGGTCATTAACATCCCGGATACAGTAGGGTATGCAGCTCCAATCGAATATGGCAACATTTTCAGATACCTTCGTGAACATGTTCCTTCTATTGAAAAAGTTAGTTTATCTGCACACTGTCATGACGATCTTGGAATGGCGACGGCCAATTCATTGGCGGCCATCGAAGGCGGGGCTACGCAAGTCGAAGGCACAATCAACGGAATTGGTGAACGTGCCGGAAACGTGGCACTTGAAGAAGTGGCCATGGCACTCTACATCCGTAAAGATTTCTATCAAGCGGAAACGGGTCTTGTATTGAATGAAATTAAAAGGACCAGTGATTTGGTCAGCCGCCTTACGGGAATGCAAGTTCCTGCTAATAAAGCCATTATTGGTGCCAATGCTTACGCACATGAATCAGGCATTCACCAGGATGGCGTGTTAAAAGAAAAAACGACATATGAAATCATATCACCTGAACTCGTCGGGGTTTCGTCCAATTCACTCGTTTTAGGAAAGCATTCAGGACGCCATGCTTTCAAAGAAAGATTACAAGAGTTGAATTTTACGGTGACGGATGAGGAAATGAACTCATTATTCGTCCAGTTCAAGGAATTGGCCGATAATAAAAAGACCATGACGGATGAAGATATCGTTGCGCTGGTGCTTGAAGAGAAAGCGACGGATATCAGTTTCTATGACATGATTTCCTTACAGATTTCACATGGCACCCATCAGACGGCGACTGCAACGGTCACACTGAAAAAAGGCGATAATGAAGAGATTCAGGAAGCGGCTACAGGTGCAGGAAGTGTAGAAGCCCTATATAACACGCTTGAAAGATGTTTGGGCAAAGAGATCAACTTGCTGGACTATCGAATTCAATCGGTGGGGGGCGGAATGGATGCCCTCGCACAGGTTTTTGTGAAAATTGATTATAACGGTGTGGAAACAAGCGGCAGGGGTCTTGATCAGGACGTCTTGGAAGCATCCGCCAAAGCGTATTTGAACGCTGTTAACCGTGTGATCATCATGAAGGAACTGGAAGAAAAAGCAGTATTACAATAGGAAGGGGAGATTTCGATGAAAAGGAATATTGCGGTGCTTCAAGGAGATGGCATCGGGAAAGAAGTAACAAGAGGCGCTGTAGAAATCCTCGAAGCCGTTGCCCAAAGATATGGACACGATTTTGAATTTCAATATGGTGAGATTGGCGGAGGGGCCATCGATAGCACAGGTTCACCCCTGCCGGATGAAACAGTGGAGATTTGTAAAAACAGCGATGCGGTATTATTAGGGGCCGTTGGAGGACCTAAGTGGGATGACCAGCCTGCGCACCTAAGACCGGAACGAGGTTTGTTGAAAATCCGAAAAGATTTGAATCTTTATGCTAACATCCGTCCAATCAGCTATTATTCCAGCTTGTCGGAATCTTCTCCTCTTAAGAAGGAATTCATTGAAGATGTGGATTTCGTGATTGTCAGGGAACTAACTGGCGGCCTTTATTTCGGAAAGCCAAGTGAGCGCGTTGAAAAAGAAGGGAAAGAAGCGGTCGTCGATACACTTTTCTATCAGAAAAGCGAAATGAAGCGCATCATCGAACTTGCTTTTTCATTAGCAGCGGAGCGCAAGAAAAAAGTAACTTCCGTGGATAAAGCGAATGTTCTTGAATCCAGCAGGATGTGGCGTGAGACGGCTGAAGAAATTGCCAAGGACTATCCGGATGTAATCCTTGAACATATGCTTGTTGATAATGCAGCCATGCAATTGATCAAAAACCCGAAACAATTTGATATTATCGTGACGGAGAATATGTTCGGCGATATTTTAAGCGATGAAGCGTCGGTATTGACTGGCTCGCTTGGAATGCTTCCTTCCGCCTCCATATCAACTAATGGTCCTAATCTATATGAACCGATTCATGGCTCTGCCCCGGATATCGCAGGCAAAAACCTGGCTAATCCGATTGGGACGATTTTATCGGCGGCTTCCATGCTGCGTCTATCCTTTGGTTTGGAAGATGAGGCGAAAGCAGTTGAACAGGCGGTGGAAACGGTCCTTGAATATGGCTTGAGAACAGGCGATATCGCAAATGGCCAACCGACAATTACGTCTACCTCTGAGATGATTGCAGAAATAAAAGCAAACCTTTTAGACCAGGAAGCCATTTCCAACATCATGGGAGCTTATGCATAAACTTCTTTCACGGCCTAACATTAGGCCGTGTTTTTTAAAAAAAATACAAGATTGATCGAGGTGGGATAGTGATGGGTAAGTCGATAATAGAGAAAATATGGGATCGCCATATTGTAAATGAAGAGGAGAATAAACCGGATTTAATTTATATAGACCTACAATATATTCATGAAGTGACCTCTCCGCAAGCATTTGAAGGATTGAGATTAAAAGGACGGAAAGTCAGGAGACCCGATCGTACTTTCGCGACAATGGATCATAATGTGCCAACCGTTAATCGCTATTTCATCGAGGATGATATTGCAAGGAAACAACTAGAGGCGCTTGAGCAAAACTGTAAGGAGTTCGGTATCCGCCTTGCTGATTTAGACAGTCCGGATCAAGGTATCGTTCACGTTATCGGGCCTGAATTAGGGCTTACACAGCCAGGGATGACGATTGTCTGCGGAGACAGTCATACTTCCACGCATGGTGCGTTTGGCTCGATTGCATTTGGAATCGGTACGAGTGAGGTCGAGCATGTTTTGGCCACACAAACCCTATGGCAAACAAAACCCAAAACATTGAAGCTTGAGGTCAATGGCAAGCTTGGTCATGGCGTGATGGCGAAAGATGTCATTTTATATGTAATTTCCAAATTCGGCGTCGATTTCGGTACGGGACATATCATTGAGTATTGCGGGGAAGTTTTCCGGGATATGTCAATGGAAGAAAGAATGACGGTCTGCAATATGTCGATTGAAGGCGGGGCAAGAGCAGGGCTGGTAGCTCCTGATGAAACAACGTTCTCTTATTTGAAAGGCCGTAAATATTTGCCGAAAGGAGAAGAGTTCGAGCAATGTGTTCAGGACTGGAAGTCACTTTCCAGTGATGAGGATGCTGTTTATGACCAAGAAATCATTCTTGATGGCAGCCTGATTTCACCAATGGTCAGCTGGGGGACAAATCCTGGAATGGCTAGTGGCGTGGACGGAAAAGTACCTACCCTCGCAGAGGATATCATGGATCCTAAGGAACTGAATCGAGCCATTGAGTATATGGGCCTTGAGGAAGGGATGCCGATCACGGAAATTCCCGTACAACATGTATTCATAGGATCGTGTACCAATTCACGCATTGAGGACTTAAGGCAAGCCGCAGGAATGATCGATGGCCAAACTGTTCAAAAAGGGGTTCGGGCGATGGTCGTTCCCGGTTCACAAAGCGTCAAAAGGCAAGCGGAAGATGAAGGGTTGGATGAAATTTTCAAATCTGCTGGCTTCGAATGGCGCGAATCGGGCTGCAGCATGTGCCTGAGCATGAACCCTGACGTGGTTCCGGCCGGCGAGCATTGTGCCTCCACAAGCAATCGGAACTTCGAAGGCAGGCAAGGAGCTGGGGCAAGAACACACCTGGTTAGTCCGGCTATGGCTGCCGCGGCCGCCATTCATGGGAAATTTGTCGATATTAGGAATTTGAAAAGAACTGAACAAGTCCAATAAGAATACGAATTAACCGGAGGTGCAGAAAATGGAACCCATTACTATATATAAAGGAAGAGCGGCGGCACTTGACCGTAAAAACGTGGATACGGACCAAATCATTCCAAAGCAATTTTTAAAAAGGATTGAGCGAAGCGGATTTGGCGAATTTTTATTCTATAACTGGCGTTTTGATGAAACCGGGAAGAAACGTCCTGATTTTGAATTGAATCAGCCCCATAATCAAAACACGTCCATATTAATAGCAGGTGAAAATTTTGGCTGCGGTTCGTCCCGTGAGCATGCCCCTTGGTCTTTGAAAGACTACGGGTTCGATATCATCATCGCTCCGTCTTATGCTGATATCTTTAAAAGTAATTGCATGAAAAATGGCATGGTCCCCATCGCTTTGACCCAGACTGAAGTAAACTATTTAATGGAGAGAGTGTCAGCACCTGATTATGAGCTGACTATCGACCTTCCCAATCAGACATTGAAAGATGGTCAAGGGTTTGAAACGAGCTTTGAAATTCATCCATATTGGAAAGAAATGCTCGTCAAAGGCTGGGATGAAATTTCGATAACGCTTCAATATGATAAAGAGATTTCTGCCTATGAATCTCAAAAAAAGGCTGTATCGAGTATTTAATAGAAAAAAGTCATTTCCCGTTATCCTTTCTTATTTGAAAGGATACGGGATTTTTTTTATCGGGAAAGAAGGTATCCGCCCATATAAATTTTTGTGTTTCCAGCTATTACATGCTAAACTGTTTCTCAAAAAGCGAACGGTGAGGCGGAAAATAGGATGGATGATGAGAACAACCAAAAGAAGGCCGGAGAAACAAAGATTATCGCCTTTCCAAATCTCGGTGAGAGGCTGATTGTAAAAGGACTGGATGAGCTTGGTAACAGGAACTTTAAAGCGGCTGCACAGCTTTTCAGCCAAGCCAGGGAGTATGAGCCCGAAAATGATGAAGTTTGCATGGGACTGGTGGTCTCACTAGTTGAACTTGAGTATTACCAGGAGGCAAAAGAGTTGTGTATAGAGATGCTGAATAAAGGCATCGGCGACTATTTTCAACTGATCAATATTTATTTGATGGTACTGCTGCAATTAGGCGAGCATCAGGAAATGGTCACGACGATCGAACTGTTATTTGAAGAAAACCAAATTCCCTTCGATAAAGAGGAACATTTCGAAAAGATGCTTCAGTTCAGTAAAAGGGCTATTGAGGATAAAAAAGAAGAGAAAGAAAGGCAAAATCAACAGCTTTCAGAGGAAATGCAGGAGGATGAACTTTTTGAAGGGAAAACGGATAATGAAATGCTTATGGTCATTTCAAAACTCACGAATATCAATATTCGACCATTTATCCCTCAAATCGAAGAATTTCTCCAAAAAGATGAGGGACATCCTTTTTTCAAAACGATGCTCCTTAACATCCTTATCGACCAGGAGTATAACAAGGAAATGACGGTGAGGAAATTCAATCAATCGAAGTCGGTCATCCCAAGGGAATTGAAAAGTTTGAAGGAGACGGACTTCTATAAGATGGTGACCGGACTGGCCGAAGAGGAAATCAGTCAGGATAATCCGAGCTTATATGAAATGGTCCATAGTTTGATTGAACGTCATTCTTTTTTATTGTTTCCTTTTGAACCAGGACCTGAAAGCTTGCCTGCATGGGCAGCTGCCTACCATGCCTTGGCGGAAGAGTACATGACCGGAGAAGTTTCCGTGAGGGACTTAGCGGACCTTTACCAGGCAGATGAGGAAAGCGTTGTGGATATTCTTTCCTATATAAAAGAAATTGAAGAAATTTCTTATCCTATTATTTAAGCTATTGCTGTTGTAACAGATTAATCCTGTGGTATAATGTAGTGGTTGTAATGTATAATTCGTCTAATTTTGACGATTTCCCCATTATTTTGGGGGTATATTTGAAGGATGACTTGTTAACACTTGCAAAGCATAATCATCCAATGCTTATTATTGAAGTATATAGATTTTTGGAGGGAAACACATGTCTGTAAAATGGGAAAAACAAGAAGGTAATCAAGGCGTACTAACAATTGAAGTTGACGCTGCAAAAGTAAACGAAGGTTTAGACGCAGCTTTCAAAAAAGTAGTGAAACAAGTAAATGTACCTGGCTTCCGTAAAGGTAAAATGCCACGTCAAATGTTCGAAAAAAAATTCGGCGTAGAATCACTTTACCAAGATGCGCTTGATATCATTCTTCCAGATGCTTACGCAAATGCTGTCGAAGAAGCTGGAATTCAGCCTGTAGATCGTCCGGAAATCGACATCGAGAAAATGGAAAAAGGCGAAAACCTTATCTTCACTGCAACTGTAACAGTTAAGCCTGAAGTTAAATTGGGAGATTACAAAGGTGTTGAAGTTGAAAAATTCAATACTGAAGTAACTGACGAAGATGTTGAAAACGAATTGAAAACTTTACAAGAGCGTCAAGCTGAACTTGTCGTTAAAGAAGAAGGACAAGTCGCTGAAGGCGATACGGTTGTTCTTGACTTTGAAGGATTCGTTGACGGTGAAGCATTCGAAGGCGGAGCTTCAGAAAACCATTCATTGGAAATCGGTTCAAACTCTTTCATTCCAGGATTCGAAGAGCAACTTGTCGGTCTTGAAACGGGCGCTGAAAAAGATATCGAAGTTTCATTCCCTGAAGAATACCATGCTGCTGAACTTGCAGGTAAACCAGCAGTATTCAAAGTGAAAATTCACGAAATCAAAACAAAACAACTTCCTGAGTTGGATGATGAGTTCGCGAAAGATGTCGACGACGAAGTGGAAACTTTGGCTGAACTTAAAGAAAAAACAAAACATAAATTAGAGCATGACAAAAAACATGAAGAAGAAAACTTCATCCAAAACACTGTAATTGGTAAAGCTGTTGAAGGTGCAGAAATCGACGTTCCTGAAGCAATGATTTCAAACGAAGTTGACCGCATGATGAATGAGTTCTCTCAACGCATCCAATCTCAAGGTCTTAATTTGGAACTTTACTACCAATTCTCAGGTCAAGACGAAGAAGCTTTAAAAGCTCAAATGAAAGAAGAAGCTGAAGGTCAAGTTCGTACGAGCCTTACTCTTGAAGCAATCGCAGAAGTTGAAAAACTTGAAGCGACTGACGAAGATGTAGAAGCTGAACTTGCACAAATGGCTACTATGTACAATATGGAAGTTGACGCGATCAAACAAGCTCTTGGAAACTTAGAAGGAATCAAAGGCGATCTTAAAATTAAGAAAGCAATTGACTTCTTGGTAGAAAACAGCAAAACAGTTGACGCAAAATAATTTTTATAAATAAGTAGATTTAAATATTTCCTTTAAAAAAACAAGGCGCGAGTAATCGTGCCTTGTTTTATACATATTGAGAATTAGTGTAAATTTTAAATATCGGTTAATTCCTGATTGATTTTTTTTGGATTTCGGTGTAGATTAGTTCTAATACCGCATATACATATTTATACAGCAAATCCTGCTTTTAAAAATCCGAAGTTTTGGGCATGCTGGTAAAGGGCAAATACATATTGATTGATTATTGTACTTATTTAACAACTCGGACCGTGAGCATTTTTGTTACTAAACTTCCAAGAACATGATAAAATGCAAAACATACTAGGGATTTTGGAATGTTTAAGCAGATGTGTGCCTAGTTTTTTTCTTTACGATTAGGTACCGCTATGTAATAGAGTTGGAAGAGTATTTAAAGGGGTGAACGTACATGTTTAAATTTAATGATGAAAAAGGACAGTTAAAATGTTCTTTTTGCGGTAAAACACAAGAACAAGTCCGTAAACTGGTTGCTGGTCCAGGTGTCTATATTTGTGACGAGTGTATAGAACTTTGTACGGAGATCGTCGAGGAAGAGCTGGGAACTGATGAAGAAGTAGAATTCAGAGATGTTCCTAAACCTATGGAAATCCGCGAAATTCTTGACGAATATGTGATTGGACAAGAACAGGCAAAGAAATCTTTGGCTGTAGCTGTTTATAACCATTATAAACGTATCAATTCCAATAGCAAAGTCGACGATGTTGAGCTTTCTAAAAGTAACATCGCCCTAATCGGACCGACGGGAAGCGGGAAAACCCTTCTTGCGCAAACATTGGCACGTTTACTCAATGTTCCTTTTGCCATTGCTGATGCCACTTCCTTGACGGAAGCTGGATATGTTGGGGAAGATGTTGAAAACATCCTTCTCAAATTAATCCAAGCAGCTGATTATGATGTGGAAAAAGCGGAAAAAGGCATCATTTATATTGATGAAATCGATAAAGTTGCCCGTAAATCGGAAAATCCTTCCATTACACGTGACGTGTCTGGTGAAGGTGTGCAACAAGCTTTATTGAAAATTCTTGAAGGAACGGTTGCAAGCGTTCCGCCTCAAGGTGGACGTAAACATCCACATCAGGAATTCATCCAAATTGATACGACCAATATTTTGTTCATCTGCGGCGGTGCCTTTGACGGCATCGAACCGATCATCAAACGCCGTCTTGGGCAAAAAGTCATTGGTTTTGGCTCTGACGTGAAAAAGGATGATGTTGCAGAAAAAGAATTGCTTTCCAAAGTTCTTCCTGAAGACTTGCTTCGTTTCGGATTAATTCCGGAATTCATCGGACGTCTTCCGGTAATTGCGACTCTTGAGCAATTGGATGAAGCGGCTTTGATTGAAATCCTTACAAAGCCGAAAAATGCCCTTGTTAAACAATATCAAAAATTACTTGAGCTTGACGATGTTGAATTGGAATTCGAACAAGAAGCGTTAAGTGAAATTGCTAAAAAGGCAATTGAACGCAAAACTGGTGCACGTGGTCTGCGCTCCATCATCGAAGGCATCATCCTTGAAGTGATGTTCGATCTGCCTTCACGTGATGATGTTGCAAAATGTGTAATTACAGGCAGCACGATTTCGAAAAATGAATCTCCAAAGCTCGTCCTTAAAGACGGTACAACCATAAAAGGACAAGAAAAGAAAACATCTGCTTGATTTATAAGGAAAAGAAAGACTGCCAGTTAATGTGAACTGCCCCGTAAATGTTAGACACCAAACTAACATTTACGGGGTGTTTTTTATGGCTAATTTTTCTGCCGAACAG
>NZ_JBYSYV010000014.1:0-143007 GCF_058783805.1 Peribacillus sp. FW305-BF15
ACGCTTGCGTCGAGGAGGCTTGGCAGACTGTCGGCGGAAAGGGAGCGGATTTCTGAAATCAACTGCAATTTTTTCAAGAATATACCCATTTTCAACATACATATGTTAAAATAACCAATGAACCAATCATCCTACAAATTTGAGGTGTGTATCTTGACCATATCTAAAACAAATCGCTTATCACTTGTAGAGCAGGTGGTTTCCCAAATCGAATCGTTAATCGAATCAGGTGAATGGAAAATAGGAAATCAAATTCCCCCTGAAATGGATTTGATCCAACAGTTCGATGTAAGCAGAAATACATTAAGGGAAGCTGTACGATCACTTGTTTATGCAGGGCTTTTAGTAACGAAACAAGGAAAGGGGACATTCGTAAGGTCATCAAGTGCCTTGGGGGCAGCATTTGAAAGAAGGATCCAGCAGTCAAGTATATTAGAAACGTTAGAGGTCCGTCATGCCCTTGAAAGAGAAGGAGCCCAGTTGGCGGCATTAAGACGTAATCAAGAAGATATAGATCAATTGCGGTTTCATATATCAGCCTGCAGTAGAGCTGCCGAAGCAAAGGATATCAAGGCCTACGAAGAAGCGGATATACAGTTACATAAATCGATTATGGTTTCATCACATAATGATTTATTGATTGATTTGTACGAACATATGGAACACTCCCTGCATGAATCCATCCATCAGATAGTGGTGATGAGTTCTGATGTGAACTTTCATTTGAACATTCATTGCAAACTTGTGGATGCCATCATCGAACAAGATGTGAACCGGGCAATCGAAACAGTGAATGAATACATTGCACAATTCAAAAAATCTTTAGAGTAAGTAAGGAGGAGATTATGGGCATTCATCAAGCGGCAAATCAACTAGAACAAAGAAAAGTGGATATTAAACCCAGATTAGGACTGCTCATCATCGGAATCATTCTTCTAGGGGCAAATCTGAGGGCTCCCTTAACATCGGTTGGACCCCTTGTCACTTCGATCCGTGATAACTTGGGGATTTCCAATACATTATCAGGTTCATTAACGACATTGCCTTTGCTTTCCTTCGCTTTATTATCACCGTTTGCACCTAGGATAGCACGGCGTTTTGGAATGGAGCTCACACTTTTCCTTTCCTTGGTATTATTAACGATCGGAATTGGGATACGCTCAGTTGGCGGAGTGCCGACATTGTTCATAGGGACCATTTTAATCGGGTTAGCCATTGCAATAGGCAATGTTTTGTTACCCAGTCTGATTAAACATAACTTTGCCAGGAACATCGGTTTGATGACAGGAACCTATGCTGTTTCCATGAATTTATGCGGCGCAATAGGTTCTGGAATCAGCATTCCCCTTGCTTCTTCATCCGGATTGGGATGGGCTGGTGCCCTTGGATGTTGGGGGATTTTATCACTTATTACAGTTTTCTTATGGATGCCGCAATTAAGACGGCCATTCAACTCAGGTAAGGATGTACAAACGGCGCAAAAGGATAAAAAGATTAACTTATGGCGTTCTGGTTTAGCCTGGCAAATTACATTTTTCATGGGTTTGCAATCGTTTATTTTCTATACAGTAATTACCTGGATGCCTGAAATCCTGGAGCAAAAAGGCCTGAATGCTGATGAAGCTGGCTGGATGCTTTCCATCATGCAGCTTGCAGTCATTCCCATAACATTCCTTGTGCCAATTTTAGCAGGGCGCTTACAAAGTCAGCGTCTGTTAGTGGTCCCGCCTGTCATCTTCCTTATATCAGGGATATTCGGAATATTATCCGGAAGCACTCTCTTCATCCCAGTATGCATGATATTGATTGGGATTGGAGTCGGAACCATATTCAGTTTATCGATGATGTTCTTTAGTCTTCGAACACAAAGCACCCATGAAGCGACGGAATTATCAGGAATGGCACAATCATTCGGGTACCTTTTAGCTGCCATTGGACCGGTATTATTCGGATTGCTTCATGACATTACACACAGCTGGACTCTTCCCTTACTGATGTTGGCCGCTATATCGGCACTTATTTTCATTGTTGGAATGCGTGCAGGAAATAATGAATATGTAACGACTCAATAAAGCCAGTAAAGGTATAAAAGGTTCTAAACGGCAATGGCCCCGGTATTGTACCGGGGCCATTTACATACCAGCCACTGATAGCGGTACGACAGGTTCCTATTCCGTGATTTTAATTTCGAATAAGTAGAGAGTGGTCTTTGGTTTAAATAGAGAAGGAATATATGGCGTTCTCGCTTCTCATTTCGGTCATTTCGCGGCTCCCTTATCTTTAGTAAAAATTATCAACCTCAAACTCTGTCAGATAAGAAAGTTTCACCTTCTCCATTTGGAGAAAAAGAAATGCCCTATACTTAGAGGAGGTTGCTGCATATTATGGTTCATTATCATTGGTTAAAGTACAAAGTGATTCCGATAACTCATTTACATTCTTTGGATCCTCGCTCAATATCCGAATGATGTGCATGCGAAAAAGCCATTGCTTAGTGTTGAGCAATGGCCTTTGTGTATTTCCTTAATGCGAAATAAAACCGATTATTCCGAAAAGGGCGTCCGATGTGAACCGCACGCCTTTTTACCTTCAACTATATTGAATTGAAAAAAAATTACTCTCCACTCTTCCTATTTTAAGCATACTTCTTACTTTCCTCATCTTTAAAAAAGCTCTTCATTGCATGGAAAACATCAGCCTTTTGCTTAAGGATATAGTACCTGAATTTTTCATTATCGATGTTCTTATAAGCTGTCATCAATGTCGAATGGCGATTGTATTGATTGACTTCCCCGTATCCGAACATATTGGAAACCTTCATGAGTTCTTCAACAAGCTTAACGCATCGGACGTTATCGGATGTTAGGTTATCACCATCGGAAAAGTGAAACGGATAGATATTAAACTTCGCAGGGTCATATTTATGATCAATAAGTTCTAATGCTTTTCGGTATACGGACGAACAAATCGTACCGCCGCTTTCCCCTTTTGAAAAGAAATCCTCTTCCGGAACGACTTTCGCTTCTGTATGATGGGCAATGAACTCGATTTCTACGGTTTCATATTTTGTCCGCAAGAAACGGTTCATCCAAAAGAAAAAGCTTCGAGCCATATATTTTTCCCATAACCCCATACTTCCGGAAGTATCCATCATTGCCAGTACAACTGCTTTGGAATCAGGTTTCTGAACCTCATTCCAGGTTTTGAATTTAAAGTCTTCCTTATAAATAGGGTGAAAACCGGGGTGCCCCCTTAAGGCGTTCCGTTTGAAAGCGGATATCATCGTTTTCTTTTTATCGATATTTCCCATCAGGCCTGTCTTGCGGATGTCGTTGAATTCAATATGTTCGAGAGTGTGCTCCGCATGTTCTTTCTTCTGAAGATTAGGGAGTTCCAGTTGACTGAACAGGGCATCCTCCAATTCCATCATCGACACTTCGGCTTCATAATAATCCTCGCCGGCCTTGTCACCTGCACCTTGACCCTTACCGGCTCCGGCATCGGACGGTGAGCCATCCCTTGCGACTACATCCCCCACTTTACTGTCTCCATCGCCTTGCCCTACATGTTTGTTCTTATCATAGTTATAACGAATTTTGTATTCATCCAAGGAGCGAATGGGGATCTTGATGACATCCCGGCCATTGGACATTACGATGCTTTCTTCTGAAATTAGATCAGGCAAATTATTCTTGATCGCTTCCTGCACCTTTTCCTGATGACGTTGTTGATCATCATAGCCTTTCCGATGGAGGGTCCAATTTTCCTGTGAGATTACATACTGTTGATTATTCTCTTCCGACATTCTCTTCCCCCCTTAAAAATGTTTGCACGCTTTTCATCATTCCTTCATATAATAAGTTAGTGTGGGAATGCCCACATCATTCCGGTTTTCCATTGAAAAATACAGTGCGAAAAAACGGATGAAAAGAAAAGTATTACTCTATCTTATGCAGCGACGCAGGATAATTTACAACAAAATTAATAATGGATGTTTGCCCATGAACTAGACAAGTCCTGACAGGGGCGTTAAAGCCCTTTAAGGTTATTTATAAATAAGGAATATAACAAAACGAACAGACCTGATGATTTTCAGGTCTGTTCGTTTTTTCATTCATTCGTAATAGGATCGCTTTAAAGCCAGAAGTAATGGAGCAGCAAAAGACTTCCAAGGACATTTAAAAAAAGCAATGGAACACAACAAAAAGGGTGTCCCAGCAGTTTTTCTGGACACCCCTTTTACACAGATAGAATGATTCTGGTTGTAATATTCGTCAATCCTTCTCTTCCTCTATTTCATGTTGAACTGTACCTGGGCGTTTATCCCACTCTTTCAATTCTTCATTCGTCCTTTGATTTTCCATCTGCTTTCCAAGTTCTTTCATCTCTTCATAATCCTTAGCCATGGAGCTATTTTCCGGTACATGTTCTTTTTTCAGTTCCTCTTTGCTCATTTGCCATCACCTCTACTTATTGATACCCAATATTACCAAATCCGAAACGTAACATATCTAATGGAAATATGGGGTATAGATAAAACATTATGAGCAAATGTAAGGAGGTGCAAGATCTATGCAAACAACAACCCTTTATGTAAAGGAAGCAACGTCAGAAGGCCCTATTTTAAATCTGGAGTCCATACTTTTGAAAACGGAAGGTGTGGAACGTGCGATCATCGATGTTGATGATGGGGAAATTAAAATCGACCATAGCGAAGAAAAACTCTCACCGAATCAACTTATTACACTTATTGAACAGTATGGCTTGAATGTAACTAAATAGAAATCAATAGCACCGGGTTTCCTTCATTCAGAAGGGCCCGATGCTTTGTTGAGTTATAATCTCCCATGCCTACTATAATCACCGTTTTCAAAAGATTCATGATTTCAATAGAAATTCTGGATTTCCTCTAATCCACCTTTCATCCATCCAACCTACCGTAAACGGTAATAAACCCCTGCCCGATGAGGGGGCAGGAGCAAAAAAACTATGGATTACCGATTTAACAAGCTGCCCACATAGCGCAGCAAATCATTGGCTGAAGTCGAATTATATCCATGCTCGTCTATAAGTCTCGTGATGACCTCGTTCACTTTCTTCAGTTGCCTTTCGTCTGGTGTCTTCGTTGAAGTGGTGATCTTAACGACATCCTTCAAATCAGCGAATAGTTTTTTCTGGATCGCTTCCCGTAAACGATCGTGGGAATTATAATCAAATCGCTTCCCTTTACGGGCATATGCTGAAATTCGAATCAATATTTCTTCGCGGAATGCTTTTTTTGCATTCTCGGAAATTCCAATTTGCTCTTCTATCGAGCGCATCAATTTTTCATCTGGGTTGATTTCTTCTCCAGTCAATGGATCGCGCAGCCTTGATTTATTGCAGTATGCTTCGACATTATCCAGATAATTATCCATGAGGATTTTCGCCGACTCTTCATATGAATAGACAAAAGCTTTTTGCACTTCATTTTTTGCAATGGCATCGTATTCTTTACGTGCCAGTGAAATGAAATTTAAATACCGCTCCCGGAGTTCGTTCGTAATGGACGGATGCTGGTCAAGACCTGCTTTTAATGACATAAGTACATCCAATGCATTAATGGACGGATTCTCCTTACGTATGATCGTAGAGGAAATCCGGTTAATTACGTAACGCGGGTCGATTCCGCTCATGCCTTCGTCCTGATATTCTTTTTTCAATTCATTGATGTCTGCGGAATTAAATCCTTCAACATTTTCCCCATCATAAAGCCTCATCTTTTTCACTAAATCGATATCGCCCTTTTTGGGATCTTTCAGGCGGGTCATGATGCTGAAGATTGCAGCCACCCTCAATGTATGCGGGGCTATATGAACATCCGAGACATCACTTTCACGAATCATTTTTTCATAAATCTTCTCTTCCTCGGTAACCTTCAAGTTATATGGAATAGGCATGACAATGATACGGGAATGCAATGCTTCATTTTTCTTGTTGGAAATGAACGCTTTATACTCCGTTTCATTCGTATGAGCCACAATGAGTTCATCTGCACTGATCAATGCAAAACGGCCAGCTTTAAAATTCCCCTCTTGTGTTAATGATAGCAAATGCCATAAGAATTTCTCATCACATTTCAGCATCTCCTGGAACTCCATCATCCCGCGGTTCGCCTTGTTCAGCTCGCCATCAAAGCGATAGGCTCGCGGATCTGATTCAGAACCGTATTCGGCAATGGTCGAAAAATCGATGCTGCCCGTCAAATCAGCAATATCCTGTGACTTAGGATCAGAAGGACTGAATGTTCCAATTCCAACACGCTTATCCTCCGAAAGGAAAATACGTTCGACCATAACATCTTCAATCCTGCTTCCATACTCCTGTTCTAATCTCATTACATTCAGCGGCGAAAGATTTCCTTCAATCCTGATGCCATATTCTTCAAAGAAATCATCCCGTAAATACTGCGGGATGAGATGCAGTGGATCTTCATGCATCGGGCATCCTTTTATTGCATAAATCGCACCAGAGTCTTTTAACGAATAATTTTCAAGTCCACGCTTCAGTAAAGAAACGAGTGTGGACTTCCCACCTGACACCGGACCCATGAGAAGCAATATCCGCTTACGGACATCCAGCCGTTTTGCTGCCGGATGGAAATATTCCTCGATGAGCCTTTCCAGTGAATCTTCAAGGCCAAATAACTGACCGCTGAAAAAATTGTATTTCTTTGTCCCATTTACTTCTTCTATCCCTGCATCTCTGATCATGTTGTATACACGTGAATGAGCAGATTGAGCAACTAAAGGCGTTTCTTTCAATATTTCTAAGTACTCTGCGAAGGTGCCTTCCCACTTCAGCTTCTGTTCATCTTCTCTAAATTTTTCGATTTTCTTTAAAATATCCATTAAGGAACCTCCCCCTGTCACTTTCAGAGAATACTTAAATCTATGCTCCAAGTCTGACAAACATGTCAGACTTTAAAAAGTGGACGGGCATTGTTTCGAATCCCCCTTGACTCTCCATGTATCGAAAAGGGCTTAATCATTGAGAATTGATGACAAATATGCTGGCAAGAAAATTTGTGTGCACTCCTGCTAAAAATTAGGGTATACTAAGCCTATACTTAAGTGGGACAATATGGGTAAAGGGAGGTCACAACATGGGCACAGTTATTATCGTTGGAGTTGCTTTAACATTTTTAGCCGCTATCTTCACTGCCGGGTATGACGATAAACCAGGTGTGAAATAAAAAATAACAGCCTTTTCCAAAACTCCAAAAAAAGGGACAGCAAATTAAATTTGCCGTCCCTTTTTTTATTCCTCATCTATATAAATATAGAAGCACTTTCGCTGTCATTCACGAATGGCTTATTGAGCATGCCAAACGAATAAGCTTCATCATTTATACAGCGTTCTTTTTATCAGTTTGAGCTGAAATGTTGTTCTCCATCGATCTCAAGTCTTCATTTACTTTTTGTCCTTGTTCCAAATATTCCGTTTGGAAACCACTCTTTAATGCCCAACTATAAAACAATAGTGATAAACATGTAATGATGACCATATCCAAACCAAATGGGATTATATTTAGTCCACCAAACTTTTCACTGCCTAAGTATGAAATGGTCATCATACAGAGTAAGTAAACAACCATCCAAAGCCCTGCTGAAAAGTTTTGGCGGAATCCCTTCCATTTTATTTTTGATTGATAATAGAAATAAACGGGAAGACCAGCCATAATGATAAATAATACTTGACCTGTAAGCGGCCATCTTGCCCAATATAGAACCAAAGAAGCAAAAACAAAGCCCAGTGGTGCAATGATGCTTAATCCTTTTAAACGTAATGGTCTGTACAAGTTCTGACCTGTGCGTCTTAATGTCATTACAGTAACTGGACCTGTAATATAAGAGACTAAAGTCGCAACTGAAATAACCTCTGCCAATACGCCCCAGCCTCTAAACATGAATAAAAATAAGAAAGATACGCCTAGATTAAAAAACATGGCTTGACGCGGGATACCATAAAGAGGATGCAGTTTTCCAAACACGCTTGGTAAATATTTATTCTTTTCCATTCCATAAAGCATTCGTGACGTTGTCGCCGTGTATGTTATTCCTGTCCCTGAAGGAGAAATAAAAGCATCTACGTATAGTAAAATAACCAACCAGTTTATGCCTAAAACAATTGCTAAGTCAGCAAACGGTGAATTGAAATTCAAATGTTGCCATCCATTCACAATCATGGACGGGTCAACGGCTCCAATAAATGCAACCTGTAATAGAACGTAGATGACCGTTGCAATTAAAATGGAGCCAATTACTGCAATTGGGATCGAACGTCCAGGATTCTTTGCCTCACCTGCCATGTTAATTGGACTTTGAAAACCGTTAAATGCAAAGATGATACCAGAAGTTGCTACAGCAGTAAGTACACTTGCCCATCCATTAGGAGCGATACTTCCTGCAGATGTAAAATTGGATGCATGAAACCCGGCAAATAAAAGTGAGCCAATCGTAAGTCCAGGAATAATAACCTTAAAGACTGTAATGAATGAATTAGCTTTCGAAAACAAACTGACTGTCCAGTAATTTAATAAAAAGTAGACGATCAGCAATACAGAGGCAATTGCCAAGCCTCCCCCAGTAAGACTTCCATTTTCTACTAAACCATGTGTCCACCGTGCCCATTCCCATGGCCATGAGCTCATATATTGAACAGAAGCAATCGCTTCAACTGGAATTACGGAAACGATTGCAATCCAGTTTGCCCAGCCTGCAATAAACCCTAAAAAAGAACCATGTGAATACTGCGTGTATTTTACCATTCCCCCAGCTTCAGGAAACATAGACCCTAATTCACTGTAAGATAGTGCGATAAATAAAATAACAACCATCCCGATAATCCAAGAAATAATGGCAGCGGGTCCTGCAATCTGTGCCGCTCTCCAAGCTCCGAATAACCAACCTGAGCCAATAATTGACCCGAGTCCCACCATCATTAACGAAAATGTTCCCATCTTTCGCTGCATATTATTCATACATTTTTCACCATGCTTTCTAAAATTATTCTTTACGTTTAAAAGTAACTGGATTAATGATTCGTGTAGTGCGCCCAATTACATCTTAAAGTAATTGCTGCATTTACATCACCTCTTGTAAAAGTTTGAAAATTGATGAGGAAACCTTAAGGGTCTCCCCTTATTGCTTCTATTAATTACACCGGAACCAAATTTTTCTGCATTTCAGAAAATGCTTAAATCCCATTCTTGTGCCATTTGTTTCAATAACAGACTACCTGCTACGCTATTCCCATATTCATCGATGGCTGGTCCATAAATACCAATGCCACATCCATCTTGAAAAGGCATTTCGCTTCTGGCACTTGGAGGAACTAGTGCCAGAATCCCGCCAGATACTCCGCTTTTGGCCGGCACCCCAATAAAAGCCGCAAATTTCCCCGAAGCATTGTACATACCGCAAGTAAGCATTAATGCTTTGGCCAGCTTAGCCAATTTTTTAGGGATTACTTGTTCTTTACGAACGGGATGGTAACCATCTTGAGCAAGAATCAGTCCAAGGAGGGCTATGTCTTCTGTGGTCACTTCTATGGAACATTGCATGAGGTAAACCTCTAAAGCTTCCTCTACTTCCGATTCCAAATAATTCGTCTCTTTCAAATAGTGAGCCAAAGCTCTATTTCTATGAGAGGTTAACCACTCAGATTGATACACTTCCTCATTGATTGTCGGGCGCTTCCCTAACAAATTTTCAAATAGCTCATAGAGAAATTCCAATTTATTTTGTGAAGAATCCCCTGGGAGAAGCGAAGCTACTGTAATCGCCCCTGCATTTATCATAGGATTGAACGGCTTTCCCGGCTTATGCATTTCTAAACGAATAATTGAATTGAAAGCATCCCCAGTCGGTTCCACATCGACCCTCTCTAACACATAAGAAATGCCGCGACCCAAACATGCGGCTATAAAGCTAAGCACTTTTGAAATACTTTGCAGCGTGAAAGGAACTTCCCAATCCCCTGACTTGATCATTGTTCCACCCGGCTCCAGTATGGTAATGCCCAATTGCGATAAATGTGCATTTCTCAATGCCGGTATATAATTAGCGGTTTGTCCTTCAATAGCAAAGGATCTGTAATATGCTACCCATTCATCTAAGTCGGATTTTCTTTGACTATTAACGTGAATGTCATACTCTTTTGACAATTCTTCAATCACATTCTTCCACCTCTTCAGTTGTTGTATCATTATATTTTCAATATGAGCGTTTTACCGAATGCCATTACTAGATTCGATGAAAAAATAATGAATATTCTAAAAATTGTTAAGCGCTTTCAAAAATTTCTTTCTGCTTAATTTTAAATTGGGAACTACATAATCATACAAAAACCTACAAAATCTAAAAAATAAAAATCCACTAAAAAAACGTGATCATCTCACATGTCCCGTTACCATTTTTTGTGGATAGAAAAACAATTTGGTTTTGCCATAATTGATTATAAGCCGTTCTATTCAGGAAAAAGTAAGCGTTGTATTGAAGCCGATGAAACTGTATACTGATTTTTTAAACAAATTAGGAGGTGACGACTTGTATCTCAGTACGTTAATGAAAAAAGAGGTCTATGTCCTTGCTTTGATGTTGTTAACTGTGCCATTAGCAGGCGAATTGAGTTTTTATCCTTTCAATGAAACGTTTCGGGTAAGTTTTGGTGTGCCTGCATTTTTCTTCTTTTTACTATTATTACAAAAAACGCCTGCCATATTTTCGGGCATCTTGACAGGAACAATGGTTGTGATATTTCGCATTCTAATCGACTTTTTCATGCAGGATAATTTCTCCTGGATTTCCGCATTTCACGCTCATTATCCTAGTTTTTTCTTTTATTTTACCTATTCCGTTCTATTCTATTTTGCGAAAATCAACCGCTTTCAAAGCCGAACTTTGATTATTGGATTTATTGGTCTCATTATCGAAATATTGTCCGACTCCGTAGAATTAATCTTTCAATATATTGTGTTGGAAACAACGATTACGTTTGGTTCACTAAATGAGATGATCGTGATCGCATTCGGCCACAGTTTTATCGTTTTGAGCTTTTTTAATATGATGAAACTTTATGAAGCACAATCAAGGGAGAGGCAAATCAGAAAACAAAATGAACATATGCTGATGCTCATTTCCAATTTATACGAGGAAACGATTCATTTAAAAAAAACATTAAAAAATGCTGAGAATATTACAAAGAAATCATATGATTTGTATCGCGAATTAAAAGCATTGGAAAAACGGGAAAAGCTACTTCATGATCTTACAGAGCCATATAGTCAAAAAGCATTACGCATCGCTGGTGAAATGCATGAAGTCAAGAAAGATAATCAACGGATTTTTGCTGGTCTCTCCAAATTGATCTCCAATGAGAGTTTTAAAGATTATATGAATGCTGCTGAACTTTTTTATTTAATTATCCGAATTAATGAAAAATATGCCTTATCATTAGGAAAGGACATTCAATTTGAATACTCATTGGAAGGAAAAAACGATTCACCTTATCATGTATATACCGTGTTATCTCTTTTCAATAATTTAGTCGCCAATGCAGTGGAAGCAATTAAAGAAAAGGGAATCGTCCGTTTAAGTTTGTTTGAAATTAGTGACAATGTAGAATTTAAAGTTGCTGATACCGGACCTGGAATTCCTCAAAAATACCAGACTGTCATATTCAAACCTGGTTTTACATCAAAGTATGATCAGTTCGGGACACCTTCAACAGGGATTGGACTCTCATATGTTAAAGAAGTCGTGAAAGAACTGGGAGGGGAAATCCTATTTGAGAATAGTTTTAATGGCGCTGTTTTTTCAATAAAGTTACCAATCCAGAAGTTGATTCAGAAAGGGTGATTCCATGCGTTTTTTTATAACAGATGATGATTGTGCCATACGTTCAAACTTAAGCCAAATTATAGAAAACGAAGATTTAGGTGAAGTGGTGGAGGAAGCGGAAGATGGCAGTCTATTAGAAGGGCATATTTTGAATTTAAAACAAATTGATATATTATTTATTGATTTATTAATGCCCATCCGGGATGGTATTGAGACACTTCGTCATATAAAAAGTACATTTAACGGGAAAATAATAATGATTTCGCAGGTTGAATCCAAGGAGTTGATTGGCGAGGCTTACTCGCTCGGAATTGATTATTATATTACTAAACCAATCAATCGGATTGAGATATTGACAGTCATTCGAAAAGTCATGGAACGCATCCATTTAGAAAGATCGATCACTAATATCCAAGCCTCTTTAAATAGTGTATTGAACTTTGAACAGCCAAAAGTTGATAATTCCAATAGTTTTAATGAAAAAAGTATACGGGAGGTGGGTGAATTCCTTTTATCGGAATTAGGGGTCGTTGGAGAAAATGGCGCAAAAGATTTAATGGAAATGCTTCAGTATTTATTTATGTATGAACGGACTTTTACTTTTGGAAAGCAATTCCCCACCCTTAAAGAAATCTTTGTAGAAATCACCAAAAAAAAGCTCGGAACAGCAGCTTTGCCGGTTGATATCAATCGTGAAATAAAAGCTGCCGAACAGAGAATACGCAGAACGATTAACCATTCGTTAAATCATTTCGCTTCGCTAGGTTTAACGGATTTTTCGAATCCGAAGTTTGAAAATTACGCTTCCAAATTTTTTGATTTCACAGTCGTTCGCCAAAAGATGAAAGAACTGCAAAATGATTCAAAAATCGTTCTTACACCTACCCGGGTAAATACAAAAAAGTTTATTCAAGTATTTTATTTCGAAGCGAAACGATTGAATCCTGATGAAATAAATAGATATAGATAATACATGATTAAATACGAAAAATTACGGAAGAACCAAAAAAACATAAAATCCCCTGAATGATTTCAAGGGATTTTAACAATATCTTATTTTTTCAACAATAAATACATGAAATAAGGTGCACCGATCAATGCAACCATGATACCTGCGGGAATCCCCTCGGGTTCAATTATATTTCGGCCTATCGTATCGGCAAGCAGCAATAGCCATCCACCGATTAAAATGGCAACCGGAATGAATAGTTGATTTCGAGGTCCTACCAAGGATTTTGCTATATGCGGGGACATAAGTCCAATGAATGCAATTCCGCCTGTAACAGAAACGGCAGCCGCTGCCAGTGCCACAGCCGTGATCAGCAGTACGATCCGCTCCTTTTCAATCGATACACCGACCCCAATTGCGACCGGTTCACTTAAACCAAGCAGATTCAAACGATTTGCTTTATATAAGGTGAATGGAATGAGGATGACTAACCATGGAATGATTGCCCAAATGAAAGGCCAATCCGTGCCCCATATATTTCCTGCCAACCATTTTGCGATGAAATCGACCTTCGCTCGTTCCGCTGACGAAATGAGGACAATCATCAGGCCTGAAAGCGCCATTGAAAAACCTACGCCGATCAACACTAACCGGACGGGTTCAAGTCCACTCTTCCTCTTGTATGAGAGGATATATATTAAACAGGCCGTCAGTAACGCTCCGATAAAACCAACAAGCGGAACCATATAAACAAAAGAACCAGCGTCAAGAGGGAAAAACAGAAAGAATGCGGCAATGGCAACACCTGCTCCTGAGTTGATCCCGATGATTCCGGGATCGGCTAAATCATTACGCGTGATCCCTTGTAGAATGGCTCCCGACAGTGCAAGGGCCATGCCTGCTAAAAGGGTGATGATGATACGCGGTAAGCGGACGGAAAATAATATGAATTCCTCTTTAAACGTCCCTTGCCCGAAGAGCGTTGGAAACAGTCGTCCTATAGAAAGATTGGAATATCCCGAACACGTCCCTATAATGATCGTAATGATGATGAGTGCACTCAATGCACCTATTATCCAACGCTGTTTTTTGACTAAAGCTGACTGGATCATGAAAATGCTTTACCTCCTTTACGCACGATTAGGAGGAAGAAAGGTAAACCTATCATCGCAACAACCGCTACCACAGGTGTTTCATATGGAGAATTGATCGTACGGCCGATCGTATCGGCAAGCAGCATGAAGGTGGCTCCCAAAATCGCAGACATAGGGAGGATGAATCGATAATCCGTACCCACGATAGCCCGAACGATATGTGGGACCATTAACCCGATGAACACCATATTTCCGACAAGCGCAACGGCAGCCCCTGCCAGGAGAATGATGACCACGAAGAGAACCGCCTTTATTTGTGTTGTCTTTTGTCCTAAGCCTACGGCCACTTCTTCACTTAAGCTAAGTATGGTGAGCTGTCTGGAAAAGATAAGGGAAATCAGGATTCCTATTAGAATGAACGGAACGATTACACGAAGCTGCTCCCATGAAGTTCCGATATTCCCGCCAGCTGTCCACATCGATACATCTTTTGATACCTTGAAATATATGCCGACCCCTTGCGAAACGGCAAATAGGAATGCAGAGACTGCAGCACCAGCCAATACGATCCGCAAAGGTGAAAATCCTCCCTTTTTCATCGCACCGATTCCGAAAACCATGGTTGCCCCGACAGCGGAACCTATAAAACACGCAATCATGATCCCTAAATTATTAGCATTTGGAATGAATGCCAAAGTGATGGCGAGACCTGCATTGGCTCCTGCCGTCAATCCAAGCAACCCGGGATCGGCAAGTGGATTTCTTGTCATTCCCTGCATGATGGCCCCAGAAACGGCAAGGGCTGCACCCACAAAGATTGCCCCCACTTCACGAGGGAAGCGGATTTCCCGAATGATTGAAATCTTTTCACCGACAGCATTTGATGTCAGTGCTTGCCAGACGTCTTTAACGGTAACATCAGCCGCACCAAATGCCATTGAAATAATGAACATGCCTATAAAGGCGACGATCGCTATGATCAGTTTACTTATAAATGGGATGAAACGTTGATTTTCATTAGTCATCTGTCTCTCTCATTTCTTTTTTTATAGAATAAAAGGAGAGGAATTGGAATCCCTCTCCCTCGCAGTATTATTTTCCAAGAAAACTTTTGGAAAAGAAGTCTAATTGGTAATCTAATGTGATTGGATCATTGAAGTAGAATTTTTTTGCATCCGCTTCATACAGTTTATTGTTTTTAACGGCAGGTATGTTTTTAAACGTGTCAGTTTGTTGGAATGAATTGTCCTGATCTTTGTTATTGCTCAAAATCACATAATCACCTGCATAGTCTTTAAGGACTTCTAATGATAAGGCAAAGTAACCATCTTTCAGTGCCACTTCTTTTACCTTTTCAGGCATACCCAATTTCATTTCTTGATAAAGGATTTCCGTTCCACGTCCCCAATTATCACCGTATACATAGAACTGTTTGTCAAACTTTTCGAAAACGGAAACGGTAGCATCTTCTCCAATTTTGGCTTTAATTTCATCACCAGTTGTTTTTGCCCGTTTTTTGAAATCATCCACCCATGCTTGAGCTTCTTTTTCTTTATTCAAAAGTTTACCGATTTCTACATGTTGTGTTAAATAGTCAACTTTTCCGTATGTATAAGTTACGGTTGGAGCAATTTCCTTTAATTTATCGACATTTTTAATCGTCGATAAACCAATGATTAAATCCGGATTCAACTCGATGATCTTTTCCAGGTTTTCGTCCGTCACTTCTTCCACATCTTTTAACTCTTTAAAATTCGGGTTCATTTTAGACCAGGAATCAACCCCTACAAGGTTAACATCCAAAGCCATTACGTTACCTGCGAAAGATGATAGTACTAAAACACGCTGAGGATCTGCGGGAACTTCAACAGGACCATTTTCAGATTGATAGGTGATGGTACCTGATTTTTCTTTTTTGGAAGCGGAGCTTTTTTCTTTTTCGGCTGACTCGTTACCACAAGCGCTAATAATTAACACTAACAGCAGTATAAACGGAAACATTATCTTTTTCATTTGTTGTCAAATCTCCTTTTAGTAAGTTGTATGTGCTGCACATTGGTTTGTTCGTTCGTTGATCTCGTCCGATTACCGCATCAATATGGAATACTTCCTTAAGAACTTCATGAGTGATGACTTCTTCACAATCTCCTGCTTTGACTATTTCCCCGTCCTTTAAGGCAATGATATAGTCGGCAAAGCGAGCAGCTTGGTTTAAATCATGAAGAACCATGACAATTGTACGTCCCTGTTCTACATTCAGCCTCTGTAATAATTCCAGAACCTCCAGCTGATGGGCCATATCCAAATAGGTGGTCGGCTCATCAAGGAAGATGATTTCCGTTTCCTGGGCAAGGGCCATCGCAATCCAAACACGCTGGCGCTGACCTCCTGAAAGAGCATCCACGGGACGGAACTTGAAGTCTTTCGTGCCGGTCACTTCAAGTGCCCAATCAATCACATCATAGTCTTTCTGGGTCAGGCGCCCAAAACCTTTTTGATAGGGAAAGCGCCCATATGATACGAGCTCCCCAACCGTCAAACCGCTTGCACTCTCGGGTGTCTGCGGAAGTATGGCCATTTTTCTTGCAAGGATCTTAGTGCTTTCTTTTGAGATATTAACCCCATCTAAAACAACCGTACCTGATTGATTTGGAATGATTCTGGTGATCGCTTTCAAAAGTGTCGATTTCCCACATCCATTTGAACCGATGATCGTTGTGATTTTTTTATCTGGTATTTCCACACTGAGATCTTTTACAATTAAACGTTCACCATAACCAATATTCAAATTCTCTGTATATAGGCGAACCATTTTTTAACCTCCATTTACTGAAAAAAATAGGTAAGTAAAAATTCAAATGAAAATGATTATCATTATCCATTACTTAATTACTATAATTCTATCTAAATATATTGTCAATGGTAATTTCATGGTCATATAAGAAGAATTTCTGACAGGATTTTTGGGGCCGGTCCGTATTACCGACTGACAATGAAAACAATAAAGATCCCGGAGACGTTCCCGGGATCTTTACTGTTTGCCTCATACTCAGCACTTTGGCAAGAATATTCCTAATAGGCCATTTTCATTAATCAATGTTTCTTAAATCCTTGCTTCTCAACATAATCCTTCATGTACAGCCTGCTTTTCTTTCCAAGCATTCCTGCCATTTGCCCGGTCCAGGTGTCCTTTCGTTTACCTTTAGTCCGAAGCTCATAATAACTGGAAATCGTTTCATTATACTCTTCAAGTTGTCCGATGAACTCTTGCTTATCCTCCTGATATCCATTTTCATGATAAATGTTGGACAACGGCAAACGCGGCTTTTTATCCGAACGGTTTTTCGGATATCCGACCGCTAGAGCGAATAATGGTATAACACGATGCGGTATATTCAAAATCGCTGACACTTCCGGGAGATTATTGCGGATCCCGCCTATATAGCAAATGCCTAGATCCATCGATTCTGCCGCCAATGCTGCATTTTGGGCCGCTAGAGCCGCGTCAATACAGGCAACCATGAATTTCTCGGTACTTTCAATCGATTCGGACAGGTCCGTGTTTTCCATTTCGGAAACCATATCCTGACGATATAAATCGGCGCAAAAGACGAATAGATGTCCATTCTTCTCTACATATGACTGTGGTCCGGCAAGTTCGGCAAGCTTGGCTTTCTTTTCCGGGTCGGTTACCCCTATGATTGAATACGCTTGAATATAACTTGAAGTCGATGCAGCTTGGGCACATTCCACAATCGTATTGATTTGCTCCCCAGACAATAACTTGTCCTCAAAGGAACGAATGGAACGGTGATCTAAAATCCTCTCAATAATGTTATTCAATGCTCCCACCCCTAAAGAATATGTAAAGTATCCATCATCGGGGCTAAAATGCCCCCGATGACAGTATTGATGAAACTTAACCTTTTGTTTTCAAATCCAATTCACGGTAATTTTGCTGTCTAAGTGCTTCATAAACCAAGATGGCTGCCGTATTCGACAGATTAAGGGAACGTACTTTATCCGTCATTGGAATCCGCAGGCACCGATCCATATTTTCTTGGATCAGATCTTTCGGGAGACCCGTCGTTTCACGGCCAAAAATGAAGAATATCTCACTTTCTTGATCACTGTAATCGAAGCTGGAATGCGGCTGCTCCCCAAATTTCGTCAAGTAATAAAATTCGCCGCCGGCGTTTCTTTCAAAAAACTCTTCTAACGAATCATAATAATGGATCTTTACATTCTCCCAGTAATCGAGCCCGGCCCGTTTGAGCTGTTTGTCATCCGTCGAGAAACCGAGCGGGCGAATGAGATGTAAAGACGTATCCGTCCCTGCACATGTTCTTGCGATATTTCCTGTATTTGCTGGAATCTGTGGTTGATATAAAACTACATGTATTGACACTTCATTTTCACCTCTAGTTTGAACTTCACCTTAATTATAGCATTAAACAAAAAAGACTAAAAACCTATCACCCTCCATCCAAAATCACAAAGAATTTATAAACGATGTTCGGTGTATATCTTGTTGAATCCTCATACGTCCAATATCGGTGACGGCTGTTCATCGTATGTGCATTCACAAGCGGCATCCCGTCCTGATCCTTCGCCGTTACAATCAAGTTATGGTCAAACCGTCCGTCCCCTTCGAAATCTATGCAGAGGATATCGCCCAAATTCAATTCCTTGGCCGACTCCACCTGCTTTGTCCTGATGGCATTCCCGGCTTTAAGCAGATGATATAAAGAATGAGCTGTCGTCCATGTATAACTCCAGCTTTTCCCCCTTATCCACCAGCCCTTATTTTTATTTGGCGCCCCCCACATCGGTATTCCCCCTGCATGTAAACATTGTGAAATGTAATTCGTACAATCATCGGTGAATTTATAATAAGCCGGATTGAATTCATTCCACCAACGCTCGGCATATTGAACGGCCTTCATTCGATCATACCTATATGCGAGACGATCTGCGCCTGGATCACATTTTGGCGGTGCCTCTTCGGTTTCAAAGCTGGGAATCAACTCATTTTCATCCACTATATACCCATTTCGAAACCGTGCCTCCCTTTCTTCCATTTCTTCTTCTATATAAAATGAATCTTCCTGTTTCAATAAATATTGCAGATGGACATGATAGGTCAGGACTGTATCCCTGTCTTCCTTTCTCTTCGAATGTACCTTGCCTGCCGCATTCACCCGAACAATTTCGGCGGCGCGGTTCCTCAACATTTTCTTCTTCAAATGTAACTTCCTTTCACCCCGTTCCAGATCATCTGAAGTATAGAACTCCACTCTTTCTTGTAAAAGGCGTTGCAATTGTTCCCTCAAGTTCATGCCCTCCTTCTTACCATCTATGCTAATGTGTATGTACGAGGGCATGGACAAAAACACAACTTCATAAATGTGGGAGTTTCAATCCTTAACCATAATGAAACTTTTTATAAAGATTTTCCTTGAAGGAACCGGAATATCTTAAGCAAAGGCTGTTTTCACATACTTTGTTGCTATTTACCAAGTAGTGCGGTGTGGTTGATTTCCCCTCCAGATGCTCGCTTTCCGCGGGGCGGGCGGTGAGCCTCCTCGGCGTAAACGCCTGTGGGGTCTCACCTGTCCCGCTGCTCCCGCAGGAGTCTCGCACTTCCGCTCCAATCAACCTTAAATAGTTTCGTTTTAAAAACAACCAATCTTTACGAAAAGAGCCTAAGCAAAAAAGCCGCCCCGTTATATTTACGAGGCGGCTGCATTTTAAATATTATTTTGTTTCCAAGGTAAACTGCAGTCCTTTCTCAATTTCCGCCAATACCTCTTCATCCTTTTCCTTCATTCGTGCTTCTTCCAATGCGGAAACAGCCTGCTCCCGGCCAATTTTCCCAACTGCCCAGGCCGCCGTCCCCCTGATGACAGGTCGCGGATCATTCTTCATGACCTGTATCAATAGAGGCAATGCCGTTTCATCTTTGAAATGGGCCAATGCTAAAATGGCATTTCGTTGGATTGGTTTTTTACCGCGCCAAGAGCCAGATACATGGCCGTATGTCTCTTTGAAGTCCCGATTTGAAATTGTAAGCAGGGGTTTTAACAGCGGTTTCGCCAGCTCGGGATCGGGTTCCATTTCTTCATGAAAATGAAAATCCATTCCTTTGTTTTTCGGACAAACGGTCTGGCATGTATCACATCCATACAAACGATTGCCTATTTTCGTCCTGAACTCATCCGGAAGGAAACCTTTTGTCTGTGTCAAGAACGCAATGCAACGCTTGGAATTTAGCTGCCCGCCCTGAACGAGCGCTCCAGTCGGGCAAACATCGACACATTTATTGCATGTCCCGCATTGATCTTCCATCGGTTGATCCGGTTCAAATGGCAGGTTGGTGATCATATCTCCCAAGTATACATAAGACCCGAACTCCGGTGTGATGATCATACTGTTTTTTGCACTCCAGCCAATACCTGCACGCTCAGCCACTGCCCTATCTGATAACTCACCCGTATCAACCATGGACTTCATCATTGCCCCGGGCACTTTATCTTTAATGAAATTCTCAAGTAACTGCAATTTATTACGAAGAACGGTATGATAATCCGTTCCCCAAGACGCCCGGCAAAAGATCCCGCGGCGTTCACTTTTTGTACTTTGCGGAGCATCCTTCAATTTCGAAGGATAAGCAAGCGCAATCGAAATGATGGATTGCGGTTTATCGAATATCAATTCAGGCCTTACCCTTTTTTCTATATCGTCTTCTTCAAACCCTGACTGGTAATCCAGTTCCTGTTGACGTATCAGCCGACCTTTCAGTTCGGTGAAAGCCGTAGCCGAAGTAAAGCCGATTTTATCGATGCCGATTTCCTTACTATATAAAATCACTTCTTGCTTGAATGAGTTCATATCCATATTAATCACCTACGTTCATTCAGTATTCCCATTGAAGCTTGAATCCATTTCAAACCATTGCTATCTATGATAAACTAATTGCAATCATTTTTGGAGGTGAAACGGTTGGAAATTACCGTATCAGCTAATCTTAGCAGTAAAATCCCTGAATTTAAAGTCGGGGTCATTACATATGAAAACATCGAAGTCGGTCCCTCCCCGCAAATGGTGAAAGGAAGACTTCAACTATTTCAGGAAGCTCTTTTCTTCGACCTTGAAGAAAAGGAATTGACCGACTTTTCCGGCATTAAAGTGTGGCGGGAAATTTTCAAGGCTACAGGAACAAACCCGTCACGGTATCGTCCCTCCGTGGAAGCCCTATACCGCCGCGTGAAAAAACAGAATTACTTGACGCCCATCCATTCGGCCATCGATTTGAATAACTTCTTCTCACTGTTATATGAAGTTCCGATCGGCATTTATGATGCTGAAAAATTAACGGGAGACATCTCGATCAAGATTGGCGAGGGGGCAGATGGGTATGACGGTTTGAACGGCCGCTTCAATTCCATGGAAAATATGATTACCTCAGCCGATCATGCTGGCGCATTCGGAAGTCCCTACGTTGATTCAGAACGCACGAAAGTCACTGAGGAAACGAAAAAAGCCATCCAAATCATTTATTTACAACCCAATACTTCAACCACGGAAGCAAATCAGCTAACGAAATCCTTGATGGATATGTTCCTTGAAATCCACGGTGGTGAAGGGACTTACTCGATTATGGAAGGATAATTACGGAAATAAACCCTTTCCACAATCGGAAGGGGTTTTTTCATTATTGTTCCGCTTAATAAAACCAGTGAAAAAGGTTCTTAAAAATTTCTTTTCAGTCGATTCCAGAAATCTGCTCCCTTTCCGCCGACTGTCTGCCAAGCCTCCTCGACGTAAACGTCTCCGGGGTCTCGGCTAGCCAGTTACTCGGCAGGAGTGTCGCATATTTCTTCCATCCTTTAAGGATTAATGTAAAAAACCTCAAGGATCACATCGTCTTAAACTTGGTTCGGGATGTCCAGCCTACGGTTTTTTTCTTAATATTTCATTCCAGTCGATTCCTGAAATCCACTCCCTTTCCGCCGACTGTCTGCCAAGTCTCCTCGACGTAAACGTCTTCGGGGTCCCGGATGAAGGATGAATCAAAAATTTTTCGGGTATGACTACTGTATTACCGCTTCGATAAATGCAGGGAATTTGGACAATAAAAAAATCCCACTGTAAACAGTAGAATTCTTGTAATAATATTAAAACGCAAAGCTTCGTTCTCCAGGTAACGAAACCCTACGTTATGAGTATGTATTGGAGCGGGTGAAGGGAATCGAACCCTCATCATCAGCTTGGAAGGCTGAGGTTTTACCACTAAACTACACCCGCATATTCTTGTAGAAGTTTGTCGAATTACCAATCAACAAAATTAATTATATAGTTTAATGTGAAAAAATGCAACAGGTTTTTAAAAAAAATTAATAATTAGCGTATTGTAACGTTAATATATTCATTCACTCTAGTAAGTATGTTAAAAAGTCCTCTGATTCAGAGAACTTTTTTCATCCTATATGATGATTTAAGACCAAATGACTTCCATTAAACGCGGATAAACCTGCTGTGCCGTTTCAAGCAGCATGATTAACTTCCTGAACGCCAGATCCGGTACGATATCCCCCTCAATGGAGTATGAATAACGAATCGAAATGGTCCCATTTTCTTCATACAGCTTGGAATACCTGAAATTAGCATTAAATTCATTCAACAGTGTATGTACATCCTGTTTCTTTTCGGGGTTCTTCAACTCGGCGACATTAAAGCAAAATAAGTCCGCCACATTTTCATCTTGATTGAAAGCAAATACTAAAAGGACCTTCCACCCGTCCTTTAACTTTTGCTCGGCTCTAAAAAAGGTGGTGCCATCTTCATTCAACTCATTCATATAGATTTTCTCACTAGTTAAAAAATCACGAAATTTAGCAACGTTTGACATGGTTCATCACCTTTCTGTTTATAAGTCCATTTTATAATGAAAACAAGCATTTTTACAGACTTTTCTATTATCCTGCCAATTTCCTCCTATTAACAGGGGCGACCTTAAAAGGAAGGAAGTCATATATGAACTCCCTTCCTGGATTGATTATCCAGTTGCTTCTCCGCAAAACTGAAGCGCTACTTGCAGGTCCAAAATTCCCTGGCGGATTTTTGAGTATCCTTCCATTTCAGGAACTTCTTTATTCGTAAGTGGTCGACCTTTATCTGCCGCTATCGATGGCTTATCCTTCAAATGGTTTAAGAGATACTACTAATATATTTTACTAGAAAGGAAATCGGCCTTTTCCCGATTGAATATCGAAAAAAGGCCGATTTTGTTATAGCTGCTTAAAAATCACATCGAAGAACCTTCCTCAGCTATATTTCCATAAAACTTATAGTTGAGCGAATTCGGGTTCCGCAACTTTTACAAGCTGTTTTCCGAGGTTCGTTCCTTTAAACAGACCTAAAAATGCATCCGGTGTGTTTTCGAACCCTTCAATAATCGTTTCTTCATACTTCAGCTTTCCTTCTTGAAGCCACTTACCTAATTCGGTAGCACCCTCCTGGAATCTAGCAGCATAATTTCCAACTGTGAAACCTTTCATTAGTGCACTGGTTTTGATCATTGCCGATTGCAGACGCGGTCCTAGATCTTTTCCTTCCGCGTTATATGAGGAAATCGCCCCGCATAATGGAATTCGGGCATTCGCATTCAAAAGTGTAAAAACAGCATCGGACACCTCGCCGCCCACATTATCGAAATAAATATCGACTCCATCAGGAACAGCATTGGCTAAATCTGTCGCAAAACTATCACTTTTATAATTTACGGCTCCATCAAACCCGAGCTCTTTCGTTAAGTACTCAAGTTTTTCATCCGAACCAGCGATGCCAACAACCTTCGCACCTTTAATCTTAGCAATTTGTCCGACTACTGAACCAACTGCTCCAGCTGCTCCTGAAACGACTACCGTTTCACCTTCTTGAGGTTTACCAATATCAAGCAAACCAAAATAAGCAGTTAAACCGGTCATTCCAAGAATCCCCAAATGAGTTGTGACCGGAGCCACCTTGGGATCAATCACACGGATTTCCTTTTCAGTGACAACTGTGTATTCTGCCCAGTCGATATTCCCAACAACGACATCCCCTTGTTTGAAGGAATTCGATTTCGACTCAACAACTTCAGCAACAACGCCCCCCGTGATGACCTTATTCAATTCAAATGGAGCTATATATGATTTGGTATCTTGCATTCTGCCACGCATGTATGGATCGACAGATAAATATAGTGTACGTACTAAAATCTCATTATCCTTCGGTGTGGGAACTTCACTCTCAACAAAGTTAAAATCCCCTTTCGAAGGCATACCTTTCGGGCGATTTGCCAGGGTGATTATTTGTTGTTTGGTTTGTGTCATCATTGTTCCTCCTTGGTTTGAATACGTAATTTCGAAAAGAAGCGTATCACTGATGAAGTTCATAGGTCAAAGAATATGATTGGCTATTGCTTCCATAACACTATTTATGTATCCTTTCCTGAAAACCTCAAACTTGCTACAGCCTATTATGTCCCATTTTTTTCATTTTAATAAACGTTTCGCTCACCAGAAAAATTTAACGGCCTTTCCCCGATTGGATACCGGGAAAAGGCCGCAGCTTGAAATACTCTTTTTTTATTTTCCGTTACAGGGCTACTTCCCCTTCTTCTTATGAACTATTTCATGGATAGTCTACATCAATTTTGAAATGAACATCGTTGCAATTCCAAAGTAAATTAGTAACGAGAGTATATCATTCAGTGTTGTAATTAGCGGACCAGACGCAACTGCGGGATCGATGTTGAATTTATATAATATCAAAGGAATAATGGTCCCAGCTAAAGTCCCGATAATCAGGGTCATCACCAATGAACTTCCAACCACTAATCCCAAAACGGGATTTCCCTGCCAGACATAAGCTATGATGGAAATTAATATTCCGCAGGTGATGCCTATTATCAAGCCAACTTTCAGTTCCCGTATAATGAGCCTGGTCACGGCTCCTTTATCCGTATCACTAGTGATTAGGCCTCTTACAACAACAGCTAAAGATTGAGTGCCTGTATTTCCAGTCATCCCTGCGATCATCGGCATAAAGAAGGCAAGTGCAACAACTTTGGACAAGGTTTCTTCAAAACCGCTTATAATGGTTCCGGACACTAATCCGATGAATAAAAGTAAAATAAGCCAGGGCAGCCGACGATATGCGGCCACATGCGCCTTCGTGTCAAAGTCTATAGCTTTACCGGATGCCGATAATTTTTCAATATCTTCATTCGCTTCCTTAATGACAACATCAATAATATCATCGACGGTTACAATTCCTAATAACTCATTATTTTTTTCAACTACTGGAATTGCTAAAAAATCATACCGCTCGATAACACGAGCCACCTCTTCTTGGTCTTCATCTGCAGATACGGAGATAACCCGGCTGTACATAATATCTTGAATTTTTTCAGATTCATCATTTATTATTAAATCCCGATATGAGACAACACCTACTAATTTTTTATCATTATCTATTACATAAAGATAGTTGATCGTTTCCGAAAACTCCGCAAAGATTTTCAGTTTTTCAACTGCTTCACGCACCGAATAATGTTGGGGGATCCATACAAAACGGTTTGTCATGATTCTCCCTGCCGTTTCAGGGGGATAATTCATGATATTTTGAACGATTTTTGATTCTTCTTGTTTCATGCCAGAAAGAAGTTCTTCGATTTTTCCAGGGGATAGGTCCTCTAACAATGAAGCTAGATCATCATTATCCATTAAATCCATTACATGGCCGGATTTTTCTATTCCCAATTTACTAAGGATTTTTAATTGATGGACTTTCTCAACTTCTTGAATCAGTTCAGCGATTTGTTCTGAATCGAGTAACAACAAGAAGCGTGTATGATTTTTTTCTGGGAGCCCCTCAAAAATACGCGCAATGTCATATGGTTGGAGTTCATCCAATATCGCTTGAAATTCTTTCTTTTTTCCTTCTTTTAATACCTTTATGATCTGTAAAGTCATTTGATCTTCACTCCTTTTTAGGGGAGCCAAAAAATATTTCCCTTAAATATTAAAAGTAAAAAAAATATTATTATTCCCCTTCCAAAATCTTGTTTCCATTCACGAGTATGTCGTCGTGAATAGTTATCCAAATCCCTCACCTCCAGGAAAAAAATAAAAACACCTCCATTACAAATGAAGGTGTTAAATACGGTATATATGCGTACATTGTCTGGATGACAAATACAAACAGCCGTATATGACTGAATGACAAATACAAGCATAAATCCAGTTCCTCCATTCGTAGAGCTTTAGCACTGTGTGGCATAGGACAAAGCCAGCTACATTAAAAACCACCTTATGTCGATGGTTTCTGTTGACCCATTGGCGTCTTTCGACATTTTTGGGCAGTAGCGTATCTCCTACACAGGAGCCTCACCTAACGAGGATATTTAATTTACACATCCACTCTAAAAGAGTTTCATTTAGATGTCAATGGTTAATTCAAATAATTCTAACTTTGACCTGATATCCATCCCCAAAAAAGTTACCTGAAAAAAACACCGACTTTTGCTCTCCCGGTTATTATGCCTGATTGAATGTCCCTTCGATATTTTTTAAGAATTCCTCTTAACAGCCACAATTGCCACCCTATTTAAAAGGATACAACGGAGAAATACATGCAACTACAAGGGAAAATATTGGAATTACATATTGAAACTTACTTATAATGAAGACGGATATCCAATGACTGAGTCTAATTATTTTAAGAAAGGAACTGGCTCAAATGAAAAAAATTTTGTCGATTATATGTATTATCGTAAGTGCTGCTTTATTAATGGCTGGTTGCAGAACCAAGGACGAGGTGCAGGTGGAAGAGAAATCGAAGGAAGTGAGCTCATTGAACGCTATTGAAGGCAGATGGGAAGGAGATATTAAGATCCCAAATCAGCCGCTTCCAATCATTGTTCATTTTACGAAGAAAGATGGAACGATAAGTATTCCTGTACAAGGGTTGAATGAATTCCCCTTAACAAGTGTAAGGTTAAGTGAATCAGACTTATTTTTTGATATGAAAATCCAAAACCAGCAAATTACGTTTGATGGGAAAGTAAATCAGGATAAGATTTCAGGAACATTCGTTCAAAAAGGGCAAGCCTTCCCCTTTGAATTGCTCAAGAAATCCGATCAGGCAGTTGAAGAAAAAGAATCAGGTGAAATCGTGCAGGCCGACTTAAAGAACGGAACCATTAAAGGCCTTTTAGAAACACCAAAACATGAAGGGCCTTTTCCTGTGATGATTATAATTGCGGGTTCCGGGCCGACCGATAAAGATGGTAACACCATTGCAAATCCCGGAAAAAATAATAGTTTGAAAATGTTAGCCGAAAGTCTTGCTGAAAAAGGGATTGCAAGCATCCGGTATGACAAGCGCGGAATTGGTGAAAATATGCAATTGGCAGGAAAAGAAGAGGACCTGAGATTTGAACAGTATATTGATGATGCAGCTGCCTGGGTCCAATTTGCCAAAAAGGATGGCCGTTTTTCCAAAGTCGGCATCATCGGCCATAGCGAAGGCTCGTTAATTGGAATGGCAGCCGCAAAGAAAACAGAAACAGACATATTCATTTCATTGGCGGGTGCAGGTGAACCTATTGACCAAGTTCTCATCAAACAGCTTGAAGAGCAGCTTACACCGGCGTTATTAACGGAATCCAAAGATATACTGGCAAAGCTAAAACAAGGAAAACAAGTCGAGACTGTCAGTGCTGATCTGCAAAGTGTATTCCGTCCCTCTGTTCAGCCATACATGATTTCTTGGATTCAATATAACCCGCTAGAATCAGTAAAGGAACTGAATATCCCTGTTCTAATCGTAAACGGCAATAGAGACATTCAAGTGCCGGCAACTAATGCAAAAGCGTTACATGAGGAAAAAGGCGATTCAGAATTACTTATAATCGAAAAGATGAATCATGTATTGAAAGAAGCCCCTGCAGATCGAGCAGGAAATTTAGCAACCTATACAAATCCTGAACTGCCATTATCCTCTGGATTGGTGAGTGGAATCATTGAATTTTTAAATAAAAATGACATCACCAGAAATTGAGAATTGTGTCTCACCCGGGTTTGCAAAGATCACTCAAATGATTCTCGTGCCTACAATATTAAGGTAAATAAGGAGATCAAAATTGAAGATTATCGCTTTAAAATTACCAATTGATTTGAATGAAAATACTTATGAAGAAATGCTCAATTTGTGTTCTCGACAAAGACAATTGAGCATACCCAAATTACAAAAGATAAAGGATAAATACCGTTCTTTATTTGGGGAGCTATTAGCTAAGTGGTGCATAAGTGACAGTTTAAAAGATCCATTTCAAAATATCCAATTTGTCTTAGGTGAAAATGGGAAACCCCATCTAGCAGGAGGAAGAATTCACTTTAATATTTCCCATTCAGGTGATTGGGTTGTTGTTGGCATTCATAATGATTCCATAGGCGTTGATATAGAAGAGGTCAAAGATTTCAACATCTATGAAATTGCCAAAAGTACTTTTAGCAGTGAAGAACTAATGTATTTAATTAAATCACCCAAAGCTAATCAAATCGAAATTTTCTTTAAAATGTGGACGCTGAAGGAAAGCTGGTTAAAATGTATAGGTTCAGGTTTTTTGGTTCCTCCAAATACTTTTTC
Source organism: Peribacillus sp. FW305-BF15 (assembly GCF_058783805.1). NCBI lineage: Bacteria > Bacillati > Bacillota > Bacilli > Caryophanales > Bacillaceae > Peribacillus > Peribacillus sp. FW305-BF15. The sequence goes on from NZ_JBYSYV010000014.1 coordinate 28,623, forward strand.
AATCTTGAATAGAAGGAATCGTTATAGTTTAGAAATACCAACTGAGGAATTTTCAAAAATAAAATCACTAGGTTTAAAAATTGGAAATACGTATGACTATCGTTTTAAGTTGTATCATCTTGGACCTGGGTATCCCATAAGTGTTTGTATTAATAACGGAAATGAAAATCACTTTGAATTCCCTGATAATATCGATATTATAGAATTGAATAGTTTAATAATTGAGTTGAAAACACTTTAACGGTTAGCCCTATTTGTTTTCAACTTCTTCAATTTTTTTACGCCTCGCTGAATGGAATCATATTAATAAAGCATCTTCATCACCTCAAGCTTTATTCATTCTATTTTAAAAAAATGAAGACTTTAGGCAATTCTTTCTAGATGGCAAAACAATGTTGAGTGGAACGTAAGGTGCGAGACGCCTGCGGGAAAAGCGAGTGCCTGGAGTGAAAATCAAAGTTCAAAATGTGCTACCGAAAAAAATGTAGACAAACTCAAATTCCATCGAGTTTGTCTACATTCCGAAGGCAGAATATTTCTGCCTTTTTTTATATTTTCTCCGATATACTCTGTCCAACTTTTGAATTATAAGCTAATATACTTTTTTGAAAGAGCATGAAAAATAGGAAAGCGCTTATTAAGGAAGAAAAAGCAGCGACCAGAAAAGCTCCCTCATGCCGAATCAATGGTACAAATGCTAGTAACTGTGGAGCAAATATTCGACTTATTGAATAGCGTATATTTGCCGCAGCAAAGTACTGTGCTTTTTGGTTAGCAGGCGCAATGCCAGCAATGTAAGAATCCTGTGTACTAACAACAAGTAATTCAGCTACTGTAAGGATTAAGACTCCTATAAAAAAACCTATATAATTTTGAGAAAAACCAAAGATAACCATGGAGAAAGCATACAAAATACTGGAACCAACAAACCCCAAACGGGTGCTATACTTTGAAGAAAGTCTAGCCGCCATGCTGCCTAAAATAATGACCAAAATCCCATTCGTCATTAACAAAGAAGCATAGTTTTGAGAAGCATTAATTGTAAAACCGAATATTGATGTACTTTCAGATAAACGATCTAGTAAAGTTGACGGAAGCAATATTTCTAACTGCATGAAAGCTTGAGCTGCAAATACACTGGCAACAACAAAAATTAAAAGGCGTTTATCTTTTCCTATAAGCACTACTGCTTTTGTAAACTTACCATTTGCATTCATTCTTTCTTCATTACCTAATTTTCTATCATCCTGAAATTCCGGAGTTTTCCATAGAGATATATATACTAAAGTCAGTACAGATACCAAGGCTGTTCCAATAAACCAAATAGGCATGGAATCAAATATAAAACTTCCTATAAGTGGACCAAGCGTCACCGCAACATTAAATATCTGGTAGGTGAATACATAAGCTTTTTTTTGTTCCTTTTCATCGAGCCAATCAGATATATAAGCTCTTCCTGCGGGTATATATGAAGAATAAGCTATACTCATTAAACCGAAGCTGCCAAACACCATTATATTGCTTCCAGCTATTCTTCCAATGATAAATAATATAGTCGCAACCAGAAAACCTATACTTGAAGATATCATCATAGGTTTTCTTCCTATCCTATCTGCAAAGATCCCACCCCAAATACCTGATATTACACCCAATACTGAAATTATGGCTAAAGCAAAAGATGCTAGGTAAGGGTTCCAGGCATCGTTTAAATATAAAACAATAAATGGAAATAGCATATAAAATAAAGTGTTTTGAATACCCTCAGCAAAAAATCTCCAACGCATATGATTTTTTTTCATACTAAAAACCCTTTTTCCTTAGATTTATACATACCTTATAGATGCAACTTGTTCCATAATAATCTTAGCAACATTTTCAGCATTTGGAGATTTATAGATCGTAAAATGTTGAGCTGGAACTGAACGCACTGTTAGTTCCCCAGCCAAGTAATTTTCCCAACCCACAGTGGTATCCTGCTCATTTTCTTCAGCTCGTATAAACAGAACTTTTCCATAAAAAGCTCCTGATATATTGTAACGATGAATAGCGACATTATTTGCTTCCCAAATTCCCAAGCCGCTCTTAACATCCTCAACTTCCGCGTCCATGTGGAGATGACCGCCATCTTTTCCTAAGTTTAAAAGGAATTCCAATAGTTCCCCTTTGTCCATATGGGTTAACTCATCCGGATTAAACTTATCATTAGCTCCATTTGTAAACTTTAATGCATATGATTTAACAAACTCCATTTTGTCGAAATCACGAGCTTTACTGAAATGACAGTCTAATAATGTTAATAAACCAACGTCTCTTCCTTCAGCCTCAAAGGAACGAGCTATTTCATAAGCCACATTACCACCGAACGAATAACCCGTAATATAATATGGCCCTTCATGTTGAACAGATAGAATATAAGAAGCATATCGTTTAGCCATATTTAATAAATCATCTTCATATTTATCACTTTCAGGAATCTCCGCACTTTCAATTCCCCAGACGTCAAACATTTCATTTAATTCCGCAGCCATTTCTTTATAACACCAAAGTGCTCCGCCAGCTGGGTGAATAAACCATATTTTTTGACGGTTCTCAGCTGGTGAGACGTGTACTACGCCATTAGGTTTAATGGAATTTGTTATAACATGAGCTATTCCTTGTATAGTGGGATAATCAAATACAATTGATACTGGCAAAGTTAGCTCGAATTGCTTATTTAGTAGAGCAATAAATTTCATGGCCAATAACGAATGTCCACCTATTTCAAAGAAGTTACTATTTATATTGTCGTCTGAGTTTCTGAAGATATCCTTCCATATGTTCTGAACTTTCATCAATGTTTCTTTATCCGCATGATAGTTTTTGTCATTTTTCAATGTAGTAGCTTCAATACTATTTTCCTGGATTTCAAATTTAGTGGTTTCATCAGCTATTCTTTGCATTTGAGAGATCCATTCTTGCTTCACTTCCGAGATTACATGATCCGTAAACAAATCGTTACAGTATTCTATTGTGAATGTTGAATTCTCTCCATCATGTTCTATGATGAAACTAAGATCGCATTTGGAAGTATCACTTAAAACCGATCCCATCTTAAATTGAGTATAGGGTTGTTTTTTCAAAAATCTATTATATACAAACATAACTTGAAATAGGGGCCGATAGTCACTACTTCTACTCTTCAGAACAGCAGGAATAATTTTTTCAATGGGAATATGCTCGTACTTTATTATCTCGGCATAATCCTGTGCAATTTTTTCGGAAATACTTTTTAATGTAGCATCCTCAGTAAAGTTTATTCTAAACGGAACAACATTAACATAATTCCCAATCGCTTCAAAATCCTGTTCGTGGGTTCTATTTGCTACTGGTACCCCCATGCAAATATCCCGTTGACCACTCATTCTGGCAAGGACATAAGCTGCCATTGCTAGATGAATGGAGAATTCTGTAATTGATGTATTCTGACAAAAAGAAAGTATCTTTTGCTCTAGTTCTTTTGGCAGCGAAAACTTTATATGATTACCATTTATTGTTTGGGTACTCCCCTTCATCATACTTGTTGAGAATCTTGATTGATTTGGAATCTGTTCTAGATACTCCCTCCAAAATTTAAGACCCTCACTAAAATCCATTGAGTTTTGATGATGTGCAAATTGGAAGAATGCAGCATTCATTTCCGTATTTTCCACTAGATCGGTTCCAATAAGTTCATGCAACTCATCTACAAATAACTGAGAGGACCAACCATCAACTATTAGATGATGGAAAGTTAATAATAAATATTCCGCCTTGTCAGTACTAAATAATGAGGCACGAAATCCTCCCTTATTTAATTCAAACTTCCTTTCTGCTTCAGTTTGAATTTCTTCTCTTAAGCCCGTTTCCTCAACTGAACTTTCACTTATTTCGGAATTCAGCGTACTGTCATATTTCTGTATATATTCACCATTGTTAGTTAATATAATTCGTGATGATAAAATCGGATGTCTTCTTCGTAAATAGGAAATTGCTTTTTTTATTTTTGTAGTTTTACCTTTTTCAAAGTTTAACAGAAACGCTATATGATATTGAGATGCTCCTTTTTCTTGTTCAAAGAATAGTATTCCCTGTTGTCCCAACGATAATGGGGCTTCAAGATTAGCATCAAATTTTTGGTTTATCTTTTCCAATTTCTTAGGTTCTACAGTATTCTTGCCATTCTTTGAAATATTCTTTTTCAGATAATCTGCTTGTTTTCGAATTGTTGGATACAAGAAGACAAATCCATGTGTTAACGAAAGTTGAAACTCCGCGGAAAGAAGATTTGCGAGTCGAATTGCCAGTAAAGAATGCCCTCCTGCTGAGGCAAATGCAGTTGTAGCAGAATGAACTTTTTCTCCTAAGACATCTTCCCAAATATTCGCAATGACTTGCTCCCATTTATCATGAATTCCGCCAAAATCATTATTACTTCTAAAAGGTACTAAAGATAATTGCCGTCGATTCATTTTCCCATTCTCTAAATAAGGGAAACGATCCATCTGGACAAAAAAATTAGGAATCATATAGGAAGGCAAACGTTTTTCAATATAGCTTCTCAGCCCAATCTCATCCCAAGACTCAGTATCACAACGTATATAAGCTACAAGCCATTGTTCTTCGACTTCTTCACGAACCTCTACAACTATGTCTTTAACGAAAGATACTTCTCGTATGGTTTCTTCAATTTCACCAAGTTCAATACGAAGTCCTCTTAACTTTATTTGTAAATCTTTACGACCTCGAAATTCGTAATGACCATCTTCTCTAATATGAACAAGATCTCCAGAGAGGTAAGACAATTGACCTGTAGAAGGACATATAACAAACTTTTCTTTTGTAGCATCGGGAAGACCAAAATAACCCAAGGCTAGACCCTCACCGGAAATCAGTAGTTCCCCTTCGCATCCAGTACCTAATAAATTCAACTCTTCATCCACAACATGTACTGAAGCATTATCGATTGGCTGTCCCAAATCGATTTCTCTAAAAAGGTGATTTTCACCTGGCAAACAAACTCTATAAGTAGTATCAATAGCTGCTTCAGTAGGACCATATAGATTTATAATCGGTATTGGTAAATTCGTTTGGATTTTATTTACTAATGATGTTTGCAATGACTCACCACCGCAAAACAATAGGCGCAAGGATGTGAAATTGGATAATGACTCCTGTTCTGACAGTAATTTAAGTACAGTTGGTACAAACTGTACAACTGTTACTTTATGCCTTTTGATATCCGTTGCAATATCAAATGGGTTGGATGAACCGATAACCATAGTACCACCAGACGATAGTGGTGCAAATATCTCCCAAACAGAAGCATCGAATCCCGATGCAGTTTTTTGTAAAAATATATCATCTTCAGTCCAAGAAAATTCTTTTTGCATCCATTGCATATGATTGACAATGGCACGATGCGGAATAACTACACCTTTTGGTCGTCCTGTAGAGCCCGATGTGAAAATGATATAGGCAGGTGTTTCATTATTAATCAGAACCATTGGAGGATCTTCCGCCCTAATTTTAGAATGCTCCCTTAAATCTATCAAATTCCGATTAAAGGCTAAATCCTTAACGGAACCGTCAGTCATTAATACATTGACTTCTGCTTTTTCAATACAATATCTCAGTCTGTCTAATGGATAAGAAGGGTCAAGTGGTACGTAAGCAGCACCCGCTTTTAGCGTTGCAAGCATGGCAGCTATTAATGAAATGGATCTTTCTGCTGCAATGGCGACCCGGTCTCCTTCGTTAATACCCTTTTTTGCAAGCAAATGGGCGAGAGCATTTGCCCAAGTATCCAATTCCTTATATGTTATAACCATATCTTTATCTTTTATTGCAATGTTATTGGGATATATAGTTACCATAAGTTCAAAAGCATTTTGAAGAAACCTATTATTCATAATAATTTAGCGTATTGGCAAATCAATAACGCTGTCCTCCTTTGGGCAACTTAGTATGTATTATTAAATTCAAAACTATTAGAGGAAACAAACCTGTCGGGAGCTAACTCCCGACAGATTTATTATTTATCCGTTTACAATGCAATCTGTACCATCTACATAATGCTCTTTATGTTCTTCTAAACTCCACAAATTAACGGTTTTCATTATCCAACGAGTTCTTTGCTTTTCCACATCCGTGATTTCTTCAACATCCTTACCATGAATAGAATGATTGTTTGACAAGGAAATGAATTCACCCGCCTTTAGTAGGTGCGGAGCCTTTAATTCATGTAGTAAAACTTTTATTTTATCTACAACTCCCTGGGCTTCTTCCGTAAGACCCACTGTCCGATTTTCAAAATATGCAATATCAAATTCTTCTTCATTCAATAGGATGGCGTGATTTTTTGCACGCCCTAATTCAGTACGATTACCATATGTCGATAAATCATCAAAAGGTGTATAGAAGAGTTCTTGACGCATCAAATTTAAATCAGAAGGATCAAGTTTCTGAATTAAATCAATATTTTTGACGAATGTTGTAAAGATTTGATTTCCTTCATAGGCCCTCATTGATAACATATTCACAAAATCAGGCCGAACGAAATGATTTGCTAAATCTTTATGGAATCCTAAAGCCACCAGTGCTTTTTGTGATTGTGTTTCTGATAAAGATTTCATGGGATAGATATCTTGAAAGACATCGCCATCATTTACATTTATATATCCAATAGCTGGCATTTCCATGACTTGAGCATAGAATTGAAGAAAACCTTCCCCAACATATGTTTTTTTAAGCTCCCTTTTTGATTGAACTGGTGATTCATGGTCAAAAATAGGAACATCTTTATCTATAGGGCAGTTTTGTAGGTATAAGTAAGGTTCTTCCTTCCAAATCCTATTACCGGCAGCTTTTATTTTTTTCACAATATCTTCTATTTCAACATCGTTTTCGACAATGTTTTCGATTTCTGAACGAAAGGAAGTGTAATCTTCATAAGGATTACATTTTAACTCCAAAAATTTATTTGTAAGAAGTTGATTCTCTGCATCTGTAAACACATAATCAACTTTTAATTTATTCTTCGTACTTGCATTAGTATCTACACCCATTAACTTAGCTCCAATTCTATTGATTTTATTTTTACGCAGTAAATCACTAAAGTCTAGATGTGAAAAAATCTAGCAATCTTCTGAATAATAGGGCCCTATTAATATGTAAATACGTAATATGATTGCTGGTGCTACCAAATTTTAACACGATAGTTTTCAGAATTCAACGAATGTTAAAAAAATACAACTTCTTGCTCATTACCACTCACATTAGAGCTTTCATAATATGGCAATGTCATGATTCGTCATTTTCTGAACACCTGGCATGGCCAGTGTTACATGAGATCAAAAGGAGGATTTTGGTGTTTTATAACCTGATTTATGGTGATGGACCGCCTCGTTGATAACAGTTAAATCTTGAGAAATACAAGAAAATGCCTGAGCTTATATGTCATTAAGTCAGGGCATCTAAATCAACCGGGCATCGAATTTTTCTTCATTTTTTGAATATATGTAAGTAATGAAGAGTAAGAGCATTCCTCTATTGACCTGATCGAGTAATGATCCTAAAACCCTGAGATCAGAAAGCAACGTTGCGACTTCCTACCTAATTTGATCACCGTAAATGGAACAGGAACTTATGGACTGTCATTTTGAGTGGATAAAAGTAATCACTTAAGTACATATTCCGTACTTAGGTTAAAGAATGATGCCCCTTACCAAAATAGCAAGTGTTTATTGAGCCACGTAAAATAGCCTCCTTCATATACATGGCATCAGTTGGCCAGGGTGAACAATCCTGTTTCAACAAAAGCGTACATCCAGAAAAACAATGGCAGGTAATCTAACAAAGAGGAAGATTTTGTATAAATTCATTAGTATAATTGATGAAATTACATTAAGAAAGGAACGATCACTCATGCATGCTTTAAAAAAGAATGCCACATGTACCCTTGAAATCAGTTATCTGTATATACTGTTCTTTTTTTCAGAGCTACAAACTACTATTGCAAGCTTTTTAAAAATAAAGTAAGTATTATGTAATTAAAACCTCTTGAATGAACTATGCTAAAAGATCCTACGAACATTCCCTTACGAGTATTTCATCTTCATTATTAGCACTTTCAACCGTCATAACAGCCAATTTGTACGCCTTGTCTGTGCAAGATCCCTCAAAGGCGAAATGGCAATTCCCCTTACGGTTCCAGATTGATAAACTGGATGCCCGACAAGCGTTTTAAGACATTAACTCAGTCCTCCATAACTCCATAGGGCTGAGCTTTTTCAACAGGTAATGATTATTCTACCTATCCTCCCTACTGAGCTGCCTTACTAGCCGTGAATGAAAAAGATTACAAAGTTGTTCCTTTCAAGTGAGAAACATAAGTTCTCCAAAAAAGGACAAACTGTATTTGAAAAAAGAAAGGAGATGTGAGACATGACAAAAAAATTCAATAAAGGCAGCCGTAACCAAAATTCGCCGCAATTACACGGACAAACCCCTGTTAGTGGGGACAACAGCAAAGGAAATAAAAGAAATAAAGATCAGAGCTCTAAATCAGAGTAACTAATGAAACAAACCGGTCATATTCAGACCGGTTTGTTTCATTGCAGGCACTATTCATTGTTAAAAAGAACAATTCTCAAAAGATCCCCTTCTAGCGATCATTGAATTATCCTGTGTACACTGGACCAACTTTGATTCCAAAAAGCCCAATTCAGTAAAAGCGTTCCAAACTGAAAATGGAGTGCTGCAAAACTGACCCCAGGAAAGTTTTAATTGGAAGGAATTCGTTTTACATATTTAAACCGGATGTAAATGTGAAAAATCATGTTGAGTTAGCTATTTGATTCTTTTTGCATTAGATTTTCTGCTCTAGTGTTGATGTCTCCAAATCATCAGTATCTTGATGAGTATAAGTAAAGTTTTTTGTCATCAAACTGACCACCACTAAAACAACAATGTTAACAAATAGGGCGATAATACCAACATTCAGGTCTTTTATTGCCTGAGGAATATAAGGAAACAGTTGACCAATTTTTATATTCCCCAGTTCCATGATGGAAACTAGCACTCCTCCTGTTATAATCCCGGCAAATGCTCCATGTTTGGTTACAAAATTATTTCTCATCAAACTGGCGAAAAAGGCAGGAGCTAGTTGTGTGATGAAATTATAGGCGATTAACGCGAGACTAAAGAGGGTATTTCCACCCTGAAAGGTCAAGTATATTCCTAAAAGAGAAATAAGCGGAACCATGTATTTTACCAGTTTTGCAATCTGTTTTTCCGTTGCTGATGGAGTGAATACGCTATATACATTTTTCGAAAGCAACGTTGATATAGACATCAACAGCATGGAACATGGAACTAGAGCGGCTAACACGCCTGTACCACCGATTAAGCCCACAAACCATGGATCAAAATCCTGTTTAGAAAACTGCAGCAAGATCAGATCGGCGTCGCTTCCTTTTAATCCTGGTGTCTGTAAGATAGCGGCGAATCCAACAAAAAAGGCAAACAATAACATCAATTGGTACAATGGCATTAGGATTGCATTTTTTCTTAAGGCTTTCTCGCTAGAGGCAGCATAAATAGGAGAAAACCCGTGCGGCCACATATAAAATCCAATAGAGCTTAATATAACGGTCGATATATACCACGATACGCTCATTCCTTGATCTGGGAGTATGGTAAAGTTCGGCTTTGCCTGTTCAATGGCCTCATACATAGGCTGAAGCCCGCCATAATAATGCATGGGGAAATAAACCCCTAGAAATACGATAATGCCCAGAATGAGAATATCCTTCAAAATAGCTGTCCTGGCTGAGCCATGAATACCGGAAACCATTACAAAAATCGTAACACCTATTGCTCCAACCCAAATGGCAGCTGTAGAAGAGATTGCCCCATATGATGTTGCAAACACGATATATCCTAGTCCCTTCAATTGCAGGACCAAGTAGCAAGTACAAGCTATAACACCTATAACCGCAACAAGTACACCAAGATAGGGACTTTGATATTTTTTTACAAAAAAATCAGATTGGGAAACTAATTGATGCTTCTTTGCATACCTCCAGATTGCCGGAAATGTCCAATAGGAGATGACTGTAGCCAGACAGCCATATGTGACAATACTAAAGATGGAACCACCTTCCCCATAAGCTGAGCCACTTGCACCTAAAAAGGTAAAGGTAGTATACATTTCACCTGCGGATAAAAGGAAAATCAAAAGGGCTCCCATTCCGCGGCCACCAACCGACCATTGTTCCAAACTCATTTCTTTCCCTTTTTTAGCCTGGATACCGATCAAAACGGAAATGACGAAAAAAAACAGGATGAAAAGAACGGCAATATTCATCTTGAATCTCCCTTCTGATCAGCAGGATCCAGTAGATAAATAACCCACATTATACCTGTAGTTAGCACAGACCAGAGTACAATCCAAAAATGAAAAAATGGCATACCCAGAACATAGGGAGTCACTTTATTTGTAAACAAGGCGCCTACGATAAAACCAAGAAACGGGATAATTCCGAGCCAATATATTTTTTTCATTCTCTTAGCCCCCTAGTATGTTAGATTTAACATTTTTAAAGTCCCATGAACATATAACTTCACCCCATTTTGTAAAGCCTGTTCATCGACTGTAAATTTAGGATGATGGTGAGGATATATAATCCCTTTTTCTTCATTACGAGCCCCTATTCCAATATAAGTTCCTGGAACTACTTCTTGAAAAGCAGAGAAGTCTTCACTTCCCATAATCGGCTTTAAAATCTCTCGACTTTCTTCACCAAATACTTCACAAACCGTTTCGTCCATCAATCGGGTAACTTCTTCATCATTAATGGTAGGAGCATAACCAAACTGATAATCGAATTCATATGTAGCTCCATGTGCTTCAGTAATCCCTTTTACTATCCGTTCGATAAAATTCGGGATTTCTACCTGCAGCTGTGGATTAAAGCTTCGAACTGATCCACCAATGCTTACCTTACTTGGAATAACATTAATCGCACTTCCCCCATGGAACTGGGTCACTGAAATCACCAGAGCATCCTGGGCATCACGATACCGCGAAACAATGTGCTGGAGATTCGATACCACCTGTGTTCCAATTGCAATGGGATCGACGGTAAGTTCAGGTTGTGAGGCGTGCCCCCCTTTACCCACCAAGGTGATGTTAAAAGTATCGGCCCCAGCCATTATCGGACCGTAACCCAAACCAATTTTCCCTAAAGGAAGAGTCGACAAGAGATGGGTGCCAATGATCATATCAACCCCATCAAGCGCACCAGCCCTCACCATTTCTTGAGCTCCACCTGGCGGCAGTTCCTCAGCATGTTGAAATAAAAAACGCACCTCCCCTTTAATTTGCTCCTTTATCTGTGTAAAGATTTTTGCTGTTCCGAGCAGCATCGCCGTATGCCCATCATGTCCGCAAGCATGCATGACTCCTGAATTCTGTGACACAAAGTCAAAATCGTTTTCTTCTACAATTGGAAGCGCATCCATATCTGCCCGAAGTGCAATGACCTTCCCAGGCTGCTGACCGATCAAACGAGCCATAATACTCGTTTTTGTCGGACGTGAAATTTCCAATTCACCAAAAGTTTGCAGCTTTTCATAAACAAATTGTGCTGTTTTTTCCTCCTGAAAAGACAGCTCCGGATACTTATGTAAATATCTTCTCCAAGCAATCACTTCATCTTTAACGGCCTCGATCAAATCATGAATCATTTTGGTTTGAGACATACGCTACAACCCCTTTTCGTTTGATTTTAAACAGCAACTTTTAATTTAGGTTAGTTTAAGGAAAAAATTCCTTAAATAGAGTATAATCTCATACAGTCTTCATTACAATATTTTTCGAAAATTCAAAACCGTTTTTCCCACACTAAAAAAGCACCCAAATTATGGGTGCCTGTAATTCATAATAATTGATAAATCTTACTTGGCCTTCCTCGGGTGGCATTAGCCTCTTCGCCAACGCATTGTGCCAAATCAACTTCGCACATATCCGCAACAATTCGCCGTACATTGCGCTCTGTCATCTCTAGATGTGTCGCTAAGTCCTTTGTAGTAAAATCACTCCAGCCCATTCTTTGAACAAGCGCCGATATCTTCTTATACGTTTTAACACTGATATTTCCGTTTTTCAACTTTTCTATAAGGGGTTTATTATGGGTACGGGTATGATATTGCAGTTCTTTCTTTTTGCCTGGTGATTCGATTATTTTGCCATCATCTTGAATAATCACAATTTCTCGCTTTTTCATCTCTTTTGAATGTTGAATAGCACGAAAAGCATTGATTTCCGCCGAATAGGCAGTCTCGCCGAAGCCAATTCCAACTGCAACGGTTGTATCTGCTTCAAAAGCCAATTTTTCAATCGTTTCTTCGAGCGTAATGATTTCTCGTTCAATTGCGCCGCGAGAACTAAAAATCATGTATCTTCCATTCCCTTTCTCTGAAAAGGAACCATTTATTTTTTCACCAAGTTGAATCAACATTTCTTTTAGCCTAAGCTCCAAGTACTGTAAATGATATGGAGTTTTCATTTCCTCCGCCACTTTATTAAAATATTCGACTTCAATGATTTCGACTCCGATTTGTGTATCCTTAAAGTAGGATGCCTTTACTTTTTCAGAAAGAATTCGAAGAGTTTGCCTCACTTCCATCTTACTCATCGACATACGGTAGGCTGGAATGCCAAATTCCCTTAAAGCTTCACACACGGAAGGAAAACAAGAAAAAGCGCCTTCTGTCTTTCCCGCATTCCATAAATCCAAGTGAAAATGTACCAATTCATCCGTATCAACATCTGTCTCAAACACTTTCGTATAAATCTTTTGGGTTTTTATATTCAACTGTGACAAAGCTTCTTCGCTAATATTATTTGAGGACATAGTATCGATACTTAGATGCTCAATGATTTTCCCTTGTTCATAGATCATCTCTAAAAAGGATTTATAAAAACCAGATTCCGTAGCTGGGACATGGACCATTATTTTATCTGTACATAGTGTTTTTCCCGCAATTTCATAGGGAAGTGGACCAGAAAAAAGCCATGCATGTACATGTGAATCATGTTCCTTTACAATATTCTCTACCTCTTCGGTCCTTACATAGGGCAAAGAGATGAATTCCAACTCATGTTTATATTCTTCTGCCGCGGCTAAAATTTGTTCTATAGAAGTTTTTAGACCGACAAGTCCGATTTTATACATCCAGTAATCGACTTCCTTTACCATCTGTAATAGATTCATTGTTATTTGTAGAATATCCTGGTTTAATCCAAGTCATGATATGTTCCTAATTCTTCTGCTGTCTAACTATTGTTTCAATTTGTATGAGCCCTTGTTTTTATTTTTTTTGTTACCTCTTGATCATATCAGCAGCAAAAAGAAAAATGTGGTAGCCAATGCTTTAATATATAGTTGTATTCATACCCACGCCAAATTTTTTTCTCTTATGTCTCATTTTATCATGCAACATGAAGGAAAAATACGTTGTATTCGTTATTCATCTATAATCACTGCACGGATAAATATAGTTAATGATTCACCACTCTATGTACCTTAAAGTAGGATACTAAAGTTATTTAATAGTTTAATTATGTTTTTTAAAATAGGTGTTTTGAAGAAATATTGTTGCTTTATTTTATAGACGCTTCTCTGGGGTGCCCAATCAAACTCATTAAATAGCATAATATACTTTAGGCTAGGGGGAGTTATATAAGCCCCTAATATGAATGCAAAACAAAGAAGGGGATAGGGCCGCCTTCCAGTCACATCATCTCTTTAAGTTTATTATTTTGTTAACAACTTTTATTCGGAACATCTCCTCTTAGGTACGATTATAATGTCCGCCCATAACAATAAAAAAGCTGCCTCAATGACAGCTTCGCATTTCTGGAATCCTCTACGAATGACCCAATCCAGCCATACTTATTACTGGTCATAGGCAAATCCGCAGGAGCAACGATTTTTCCCAAATAACAGGTGGTAAGATGCGGGGAATTCATGATTGACCCGTTGAACTTCATGTGCAAATTCCTTACTATCTTTAGGTACTGTTGAAAGTGCATCCGCTTTTTCTTGTGAATCAATATTAGCTCCTGGCGGTACAAACCTACCAGGCGGTATTCGAACGCCATTTGTTACTACCGCATTATAAGAAATAAATGCGCCCCTTCCTACAATTGCCGTATAAACAATGGATTTAAAACTAACAAATACCTTATCTGCAATATAATAAGGCCCATGGACAATCGCACCATGAGCAATGGTCACTTCATTTCCAATGAATATTGAATAGCCATTTGTCCCAACTAAAATCCTTTTATTGAATAATCCATGTAAAATTATTCCGTCCTGTATATTTGAATTGGATCCTATATAAAAAGGAGTTCCTTCATCCGCACGTATACTTACATTAGGCGCTACATAGACATTGTTACGAATGGTAACATCACCTATGACGCTGGAAAACTGACTGACAAATGCTGTTTTATCAATTTTAGGAAAGCATTGAACAGGATTTAATGAAGTAATGGGGTTGGGGCTTATAAATGGTTCAAAACAGTGAGAATGGTTATTGGAAGAGGCGTTTGATCCTTTTTTTTCACCCAAGCAATTACCTCCCTCACAATCTACCGGGCTTAATTTTTTTATGCAGGAAGATGGGTGGCGAAAGGGCTATCATTCAGGTATCCATCCCTTTCCTGCAGTACAGTTTTTGCCTTGGTATAGAAATAGAAATAGAAATAGATATTTCGGTGTTTGAAACTTAGGAAAATACCCATCGATCCTGTTATGCACCTGCAAGTTTGTAAATCAACCAAAAGAATCACGAAGTTTCTTCGCCACTGGGGATCTAAAATGTGAAATATACCACAATCAATACAGATATCAATGGAATTAAAAAGAATGACCCCTTTTAAACAAAGATCATCCTCCTTAAACTAGCCTTATTTACTCTGTTCGTTACAGCGGGTGAGCTTTTAGCAGAAACCGCCATATCCTTGGACCGCTCCATTACCGCTACCATAACAAGTAGCTCCAACAATGATTAAGAGTATAAAAGCGAAACCTCCACCAAATCCACCAACACCGTTATCAGAATCACAATTTGATTGATGACCACAATTTGACAATAGAAACTTCTCCTTATTTGTTTTAAGGAGGAATTAATTAAATGGGTTCCTTTACTTTATGTTCTAATTGGGATATTGGCACAATAATCTCACCGGAAACCGAATTTCATTTACGTGAATACGAAGAACATCAAGGTGTTACTTCTTTAACATATAAATTTTACGAGGTCTTCCCCGAGGTGATTGAAGTTCTTCTCCTTTATACTCCACTAAACCGCTTTCACTCAAACCACTCATGATTCTCTGGGCATTTCGAACGGTCATGGATAAATGGGAAGCTAAATCCGAGGAAGTGAAGCCATCCCAGCCCATACGATCGATCAATGCTTCTATCTTTTTATACGTTTTCACACTAATGTTAGCCTGATTCAATTTATCCAGCAGTTCTTTATCATTGGAACGGAAGGTGTATGCCAATTGTTCTTCTTGACCTACGGATTCGATCATTACACCATCTTCCTGGATAACAACAATTCCAGAACTTTCTTTCTTTTTTGAATGACGGATCGCCTTGCGGGCATTGATTTCTGCCGATGCTGCCGTTTCACCAAAACCAATGCCGACTGCAACAGAAACATCCATCTCAAGGGCCAGTTGTTGAACGGTACTTCGCAAGCTGCCAATTTCCCGTTCAATGGCCTTTCGTGAACTAAATATTTGATAGCGTCCGTTTCCATTTTCGATGAGGGATCCATCTAATTTTTCGCAAAATGTAAGCAATGTTTGTTTAATCTTAAGCTCCAAATGCTGCAGATGGTAACGAATATTAACCTCGTCAACAAATTGATCAAACTGATCAATTTCAATGATTTCGACACCTATCTGGCTATCCTTGAAATAAGTACTTTTTGCCTTTTCAATTAAAATCTTGACCGCTTGCCGAATTTCCATTTTGGTCATATTAATTTTGTAGACAGGAACACTTTCCTTCTTCAAGGCCTCATAAACAGATTGTAAAACGGTAAGGACACCATGTACCTCCCCTTCCCTCCACAACTGAAGATGAAATTGGACAATTTCTTGATAATCATATTGTTCATCAAATGTTTTTACATAAATATGTTCAGTGGAAATCCCCAGCTCTTGCAGCGACTCATGAAGAAAAAAGTCTTCCAATCGAATCATATCGATGGACAACTTATCGAAAAAATGTTTTTGATCTGCAGACATTTGTAATAAACATCGATATAGACTAGATCCTACAGGGGGACAATATGTAAAATTAGCCTCTGAATCCAACATTCCTTTTGCTATTCTATAGGGTACCGGTCCAGAGAAAAACCAACCATTTACTGTACTTTGATGTTTTTTTATAATATCCGTTACCTCACGTGCATCTTCATATGGAAAATCAATAAAATCAATTTCATGTTCAAATTCATTAGTAACATCCCGAATTTTCTTTAAAGATGAAAGTGGACCAACAACCCCAATTTTATACAAGTTTATTTCACCCCTACATCATACTATTCGTTTTATTATATCAAAATAACCAACCCTAACAGGGAATAAAAATGATATCCAAATATACAAGCATGGTAAAGCACCGTTTGACATGAATAAACGGTGCTGCTTAATATGGTTTATTTATCTATCGTAAGTTCAAGAATGGCAGGATTTAATCTTTCAATGATTTCGCATTCCATTGTTTACTTCACAACAATTACCAGAAAATAATTTCCCTTTATTCAGAAAATTTTATTGAAATAGATTATTCTTAATTATATAATACATTTAACGAAAATAGCGCTAAATATTCGTTAAATAAAAAGCAGTATATTTGGAAGAGATTAATAAAAGTTCACAAAGGATGAAAGACGTTAATTTGAGTTTAAGGCAGGTTTAGAGAAAAGTTTATAAATGGAATGGTGCAAAACGCACAAACTACAAATGGAAGAAGGTTTAGGAGGAGAATGTAATGGAACAAAAAGTAATCAAAGATACAACTAATCTTCAAAATCAGAAAACGGGTGGTTTTTTCAATAGAGTAGAGCGAATAGGAAACAAAATCCCCCACCCCTTTATCTTATTTATTTATATGATTGCCTTTTTATTTGTTGTAACCGCTCTCTTATCCGTTTTCCATGTTTCGGCATCGGACCCCATTAGTGGAGAGAAAGTGGAAGTTCAAAACCTTTTAAGCCGTGAAGGTATCCAATGGATTTTGCCGAATATGATTAAAAACTTTTCAGGGTTTTTACCATTGGGATCTATTTTAGCCCTAATGCTGGGAGTGGGACTCGCTGAAAAGGTCGGATTGTTAGAAGTTTTGATTCGGAAAATGTCGTTAAAGGTCTCAGGGAAATACGCAAGTTATTTAGTTGTATTTGTTGCCTTCTTCAGTCATGTTTCTTCTGATGCTGCGCTTGTCATCATGCCTCCCCTTGGAGCTTTGATTTTCCTTGCTGTGGGACGGCACCCTGTTGCAGGCTTGCTCGCTGCCATTGCTGGGGTTGGTTCAGGTTTCACTGCCAACTTATTAATCGTCACAACAGATGTCTTGCTTTCAGGAATCAGTTCGGAAGTAGCGAAAGGCATGAATGCAAATTTGACCGTTAATGTTACGGATAACTGGTTCTTTATGGCGACTTCCGTTCTCGTACTCACGGTAGTTATATCCTTGATTACAGATAAATTTGTTGAGCCGCGTTTAGGAAAGTATGAAGGTGGCGGTAAACATAAAAAATTGGAGCAATTAACGAAGCAACAAAACAAAGCACTCCTGGCTACAGGTATTTCAGCATTGATTTTTATAGCTGTTATGGCCATTCTAGTCGTTCCAGAAGGAGCCCTATTGCGAAATCCAGAAACCGGAGCCATCCTCCCTTCTCCATTCATGTCCGGAATTGTCGCAATCATCTTACTCTTCTTTTTTACAGTTTCCATTACTTATGGAGTTAAGGTGGGAGCAATCAAGAAACAAAATGACATTCCGGAATTATTGGTAGACCCAATTAAAGGCATGGCCGGATTCATTATTATGGTTTTCCCGCTTTCCCAGTTTGTAGCTTGCTTTAACTGGAGTAATATGGGTAAGTTTTTGGCTTTATCTATCACAGATCTGTTGGAACAGCTAAACATAGAAGGTGCACCTGTCCTAATAGGGCTAATGTTCTTATCTGGACTTCTTTCCATGTTCATTGCCAGCGGATCGGCAATATGGTCTATATTGGCACCCGTTTTTGTCCCAATGTTCATGGTATTAGGCTATCATCCTGCCTTCGCCCAAATGTTGTTCAGGGTAGCAGATTCATCTGTACTGCCATTGGCACCTGTATCTCCATTTGTCCCACTATTCTTAAGTTTCTTACAAGAGTATCGAAAAGATGCAAAACTAGGAACTTATTATTCTCTTATTTTGCCTTATCCGATTATCATCTTCATCATTTGGACATTATTGGTTGTGGTTTGGTATTTCCTTGGCCTCCCAATTGGTCCCGGAGTATATCCGAAATTACCGTAATTTGAAAAGTCCCAAGCGCCCCGTATGTCCCTTAAGCGACTTGAGGGGCTGGGCCGCTTGATATAGACACTAAATTGTATGATACGAATTATCATCAAATAAAATTAGGAGTGAAACGAATTGGATATTATTTCTTTAAGACGTGATCTTCATCAACACCCGGAAGTTGGCTTTACGGAATTTCGTACTGCTTCAAAGGTAGTGGAAGCACTAACTTCCCTGAAGTATAACGTGATATTTGGAAAAGACGCTTTAGATGGTGATTCTCGCCGTGGAGTCCCCCCTATCGAAGTATTAGAGGAAACATTTAATAGAGCATTAAAAGATGGTGCCAATCCAAAGATCCTCCAAGAAATGGAGGGTGGATATACTGCCGTCATTGGTGTATTAAAAGGAAAAATGGCTGGCCCAACCGTTGCTTTCCGCTTTGATATGGATGCATTGCCTGTTACGGAAAGTACTGATTCTGACCACTTCCCGCAAATAAACGGTTTTCGTTCAAAATATGAAGGGAATATGCATGCCTGTGCACACGATGGCCATACAGCCATTGGCTTAGGACTTGCTGAAAAATTAGCGGATGGCAATTTCGCAGGAACCGTAAAGCTTATTTTTCAACCAGCTGAAGAGGGCGTACGCGGTGCCTATTCAATTGTACAAAAAGGAATTTTGGATGATGTGGATCATATATATTGTCTGCACCTTGGCACAGATGTCCCTCTAGGAGAATTTCACGGTGGGTCTTCCGGATTTTTAGCAAGTACGAAAATGGCTGCACATTTTCATGGGGTATCTTCTCATGCAGGTGCTTCACCTGAAAAAGGTAAAAATGCATTATTGGGAGCAGCCACCGCATTGTTAAATATTCATGCCATTCCTAGATTCAGTTCAGGCTCGACCCGTGTGAACGTAGGTGTTCTTAATGGAGGAACAGCCGCTAATATTATTCCAGCGCATGCAAAAATGATCATTGAAACCCGATCTGTAACCGAAGAAGCAAATGCTGAAATGGAGAAACGTGTTCGAAATATCGTGGCTCATAGTGCAGGTATGCATGAGCTTGAACATGAAATTGAAATTATAGGACAAGCAATTACGATTCGCTGTGATCAAGAACTTGTCGAACTGGCCATGGAAGAAGCCAGGAATGTAGATGGTTTTTCAACAATCGAAGCATGCAGGAAATCCGGTTCTGCGGGAAGCGAAGATGCAAGTTTCATGATTCGAAGAGTACAGGATAATGGCGGGAAAGGGACATATATGATTATTGGGACTGATATTCCTGCACCACATCACCACCCTAAATTTGATATTCAAGAAGAGGTATTACCAAGGAGTGTAGAACTTTTGAATCTTATTGCTAGACGGCTTTTAAAATAGTTTTTCAGTATATATATAGGAAGGAAAGAGTGAAAAATGACATATGTAAATAGACTATCGGAAATCATTGAACAAAAAAAAGAAAAATTCATTGAAGTCAGTGACTGTATATGGAATTTTGCAGAAACACGTTTCGAAGAATATCAATCTGCTGAATTGCTATGCAAAACATTAGAAAGCGAAGGATTTTCTGTTGAAAAAGGTGTTGGAAACATAGAAACGGCATTCATCGGCAGCTTTGGAACCGGTAAACCTATTGTGGCAATCATGGGAGAGTTCGATGCATTGTCAGGTATGAGTCAAAAAGCGGCTACGGCTAAACAGGAGCCACTAGTACAAGGTGAAAATGGCCATGGCTGCGGTCACAATTTACTTGGTACGGGATCTTTAGCTGCAGCTGTTGCAGTGAAGGATTATATGGAAGAGAATCATATAAATGGGACAGTTCGTTATTATGGATGTCCTGGAGAAGAAGGCGGATCAGGCAAAACCTTCATGGTCAGAGAAGGTTTGTTCGATGACGTTGATTTTGCATTTTGTTGGCATCCACTGGATGTTAACGGCGTCATGTCGATGGATTCACTTTCCAATTTCCAAGTGTATTATAAGTTTAAAGGCAAAAGCTCCCATGCAGCAGCATCACCACATTTGGGACGGAGTGCTTTAGATGCCGTAGAACTTATGAATGTTGGCGTGAACTATTTAAGAGAGCATATTATCCAGGAAGCAAGAGTCCATTATGCAATAACGAATTCAGGTGGATTATCTCCTAATGTTGTCCAACAAGATGCTGAAGTTCTTTATTTATTACGAGCTCCAGAAGTTTCACAAGTTCAAGATATTTACTTAAGAGTTTGTAATATTGCTAAAGGTGCTGCCCTGATGACAGGAACTGAATTGGAAATCGTTTTTGACAAAGCCTGTTCCAATGTTATCCAAAACACTGTGTTAGATTCCGTCATGTATAAGAATTTTCAAGAATTAGGCATTCCACAACACGATGATGATGAAAAACAGCTTGCCAAAGAAATCCGCGCCACCTTAACCGAACAAGAAAGGAACAGTACAATCAATCCATTTAAAGATAATCAAGATGATGCACTGGCAAATTGGTTAGAACCCATTGAGGGCCTCCAAGCGCCATTAACAGGTTCATCGGATGTGGGAGATGTTAGCTGGATTGTTCCTACTGCCCAATGCACAACGGCTTGTTTTGTTCTTGGGTCACCTTTGCATAGCTGGCAGTGGGTTACACTGGGATCAACATCCATTGCCCATAAAGGAATGCTTCATGCCGGCAAGGTTATTGCGGCAACTGCAGTAGAAGTACTTCAAAATCCGGAATTAATTGAAAAGGCAAAAACGGAACTAAAAGAACGATTACAAGGAAAAAGCTATATCTCCCCTATCCCGCAAAATGTAAAACCTTTAGTAAAAAGATGAAGACTAGATTACTGAGTTGCCGTAATCGTAAATTGTTCGCAGCCAAACTCGATTTCTTCGAATTTTTCTAAAGTCTCAGGGATCTTCGATTGGAAGATCCCTTTTCCATTTGTGCTTATGAGCTAGCCGTTAAGATCAGGAAAGACCCAGTTTTGAAAATCTCTAAGATTCATAAAGGTTAATGGTAAGAAGCTTATCCCTTCATATTCCACAAATATCCTTCAATATCGGGCTTACTTTTTAACATGACTATCACCTTTTCAGGGTCACTCTTTTGAAGATCTGCCAATTTGATTTTCATTTCTTTCTTGCGAGGAAAGTAAGTGGATATGATAAATTTGATAAACTCCCAGTTTAGTTTTTCATTGCAGCCTTTAGCCATATCAGGCCTTGTTTTACCTAGATTAGACAACCAGCGTTTTATCACCCGGTAAAGGCAAACACCGAGGGGAAGTTCTAAATAAATAATCGTATCTGCTAGCTCCGAACGCAGGTTAAAAGAATGACTATAATTGCCTTCCATGATCCACTTGTCATGACTCACTACTTCCTTTTGAGCAGAAATAAAATCCTCTAAAGGAGCCTCCACCCAGCCAGGCCTCCAGTAAAATGTATCCAAATGATATACCTCGATATTCAAATGATCTCCAAGTCTTCTTGCAAAAGTAGATTTCCCGACACCCGCGGACACTCCGATAACCATGATACGTTCCATCGATATACCATCCACTCTCCCCTTTTATGTTCATAAGAAAAGGCGACCCTTCTTGAAGAAGAATCGCATCAGTTTTAGAAAATGAAGTATGGTTGCTGCGATGTCCTGTCAAAGAACAAGCCAGCCTTACATTTTATCTCTATTAAATCAGATGCCCTAAATGTTTCTTTACCTCGTAATCAACAAGTTTTTCATCTTTCTTAATTCGTGCCAGATAATCCGGGTTGGCTATAAGCGGACGGCCAATCGCCGCAACGTCAATGATGCCTTTTTCCAGTGCTGCTTCCGCTGTTTCAGGATCAAGCCCGCCCACACCGACTATGATTCCATCCCAGTGGCTGCGTACCAATTCATGCATGGTCAATCCTCTTGCAATCGGTTTGGTAAATTCCATCGTGGATGGGTGAATCATTTTGACTCCTGTTTCATTGAACGCTTCAATAAATGTTTGGATCGCTTTTTCAGGGTCTTCCCACATATAAGACGGCTGGTCAATTTTCAAAGCCGAGAAACGAATAAGGGTACGTTCCGCTCCTACCTCATCAATAACTGCTTTTAGCACTTCCTTCATAAATGTCAGACGCTGTTTTAAATCACCACCGTACCGATCGGTCCTTTTATTGGAGGTGTCAGAATTGAACTGGTCTATTAAGTAGCCATGTGCACCATGAATTTCAACGCCGTCAAAACCAGCAATCATTGCATTCTTTGCAGCTTGTTTATATTGGTTCACAACTTCTGCAATATCCGTCTCTGTCATTTCTTCAGGAGTGTCAAAAGGTTTGCCGAATCGTGAAACCTTACCTTCTGCAGCGATAGGTGACGGAGCCTGCGGAGGAAGTCCTCCTGCAATTTCATGGTGGCTTGCACGGCCCACATGCCAGATTTGCGCAATAATCGTTCCGCCTTCAGCATGTACTGCTTCCGTTACTTTTTTCCACCCGTCGATTTGCTCTTGAGTATATATACCGGGAACTCCAGGATTGCCCTTTGCTCTTGGTGAAATCACTACACCTTCAGTAATGATAAGTCCGATTCCATCTTGAGCCCGTTTTCGGTAATATTCTACGGTCAGGTCATTCACAACACCAGTTTCGTTATCGGCAAACGACCGAGTCATAGGAGCCATTGCCGTTCTTGTTTTTAAGTTCCATGCACCTATTGTTACAGGTTCAAACATTTTGGTTTTTATTGTTTTCATTTGAGTTCCTCCTGTTAACCGCTTTACCTGAGCTGAATTTTAGTAACTTTCATTGTGTAAGATTATCCGATAAGTGGTTAGTTTTCAAATAATTCACTCTGTTTTTTTCGTTTTTGATGAAATATGGTAATAAAGACCAGTAAAAAAAGCCAGACAGAGAAACTCCATTCCCTGCTGGCTAATTTATCTTATTAGTCTCGTGCTGTTCTGATAAAAAACGATACGATCAAACCAATGATTGCAAGGACAAGGCCGAAAATAAAGGCATCTTGAACACCTGCAGTCAATGAACCGCTAATGGCAGACGGATCGAACGGATCTTCTGCATTTGCCATATAATTTTTTTGGGATGCTGACATGATCGTAATGGCAACGGTTGTACCGATGGCCCCCGATACTTGTTGCAATGTATTCATTAGAGCCGTTCCATCCGGATAAAGATTTTTTGGCAGTTGATTCAGGCCATTTGTCTGGGCCGGCATCATGACCATCGAAACACCAATCATAAGGAGGGAGTGCATGACGATTACCATTATGATCGTCGTTTCAGTCGTTACGTTCGTTAAAGTCCATAACATGACAATCATGATAATAAAGCCTGGAACCACTAACCCTCTTGGACCGAACTTATCAAAAATGCGCCCCGTAACCGGAGACATGATACCATTAAGCACTCCACCCGGCAATAGTACAAGCCCAGCAGAAAACGCAGCTAATGCAAGCCCGGTTTGCAGGTATAGCGGTAAGAGAATCATGGATGACATGATGATCATGAAGGTGATGAAGACGGTTATTAACCCTAACGTGAACATCGGGTATTTAAAAACGCGCAAGTCAATCATTGGTTTATTCATATTGAATTGCCTCACAGCAAACAGGAATAACGCTATAAGTCCAACAATGATCGAGGATAAAACGATCGCATTGCTCCATCCTTGCTCTCCGACAATACTAAAGCCATAAACAATTCCCCCAAAACCAATGGTCGATAAAATAATGGATGGTACATCGATTTTAGGTTTGGTGATTATTGAAACGTTTTGCATATACTTGAGACCGAATAGTAAAGCGATCACAAAGAACGGCAAAGACACCCAGAAAATGTAGTTCCATTTTAGATTTTCAATAATCAAGCCTGAAACTGTCGGTCCGATGGCTGGGGCAAACATGATCACCAGCCCCATCAATCCCATCGTCGCTCCCCTTTTATGAATAGGAAAAATCAATAAAATGGTATTGAACATGAGAGGCAATAAAAGACCCGTTCCGATTGCCTGGATGACACGGGCTAGCATCAAGATGCCGAACCCGGGTGCAATTGCTGCAATGAGCGTCCCAATGATGGAGAACACCATTGAGGCAATGAATAATTGACGAGTATTGAACCACTGAATCAAGAGTCCCGAAACGGGAACCAATATCCCCAATGTCAATAGGTAACCCGTTGTTAGCCATTGCACGGTTGAAGGACTGACATTGAATTCTTGAATTAGATCTCCCAGCGCCATGTTTAATGCCGTCTCGCTGAATAACCCGATGAACCCTGCAATTAAAAATGCAATTAATATAGGGGTCGTCCTAATGACTGGGTTTTGTTGCTGTGTTGCATCTGCTGACATAAAATAATTCCTCCAATTACTAACTGTTCGACCTAAGCTTAAGATAATTTTTCCGCATGACTTATTTATTTATCAGCAATAATGGTATCTGTTCCGCAATGGCTTGAAGAGGTTCCCCGTTTTTCGCCGTTAAGGATAAAAGGATACCCCCTTCAATCAAAGCATTAATTACGATACTCAATTCTTTTGCCCGTTTCTCACTGAAGTCCGCTTCGAGTAATTTCTTCACATAAATGGATTGCCAATCTTCCATCGCTTCTTGACAGGCCATTCTTATCTGCTCACTCGTCGTATATGTTTCCGCTGCAATCGTCCCGATTGGCAGTCCTAATAGATTTTCACTATGACCAAAAACCTCGGATAAATGAAAAATATGAGACTGAATGGCTTTAATAGGGTCTTCAATTTCATCAAACCCCCGTTTAATTTCATCTATCACGAATTCCTTTGTATGAATAATCGCCTCAATCGCCAATTCTTCTTTACCTTTCGGAAAATAATGATACAGCGAACCTTTTGGGATACCACTTTCCTCAATAATGTCCTTAAGCCCCACACCGTAATATCCACGTATACGAAAAAGTCTGGAAGCAGTTTCAATAAGAATGTCTTTCGAGTTTCGTTTCTCTGCCATAGCTGGATCACTCCTTGAAATTATATCAACCGGTCTATTAGAGACTATACTTGTATATCATTGTTTTGTCAAAGATGACACTTATGTATGCATGGAATATCGATTAAAACTCATTGGAAACAATACAAAAAAGAACACCTCATAATGGTGTTCTCTGCAAGTTTAAAAAATCGAGAAAATCAATACCTTCTTTAAATAACCCGGAATTTTTTAAAACGCTTCCATTATTAATCAAACACATCGGCCTGCCTCAATATCTTCAAGGATTTTTGTCATGATTTTTGAAATCAAGAATAGCAATTACAAACATGCCAAAGCTTAGCATCAGGGAAATAACTTCGAAAGTACCCATTCATACATCGCCTCCTTATATCCAGCTTTTCCTGATCAGAGATTGTCCTATACAAGAAAAAGAAAAAGATGAAGCAGCGGCTTTTAAACAAAAATAAGCAAACCCAATCAGGGTCTGCCCTTGTACTCCATTCGAATTTCTTTTCAAAAGACCGATCGCTGTTAATAACCAAGTTTTTTTTCTACAACGTTCATTAGGGGTTTACCATCAGAAAAAAGCTTTAAATTTCTCAGGAATAATTCCATTACACGATCTAGGTGCTTGGAAGAGTTGTAAGCATTATGTGGGGATACCATGACGTTTTCCAGCTGCCAAAATGGGTGGTCCTTAGGTAAAGGTTCTACTTCAAACACATCCAGAGCCGCTCCTGCTATGTGCCCATTGCTCAAGGAATGAATTAAATCTTCATCGACAATCGTATTACCTCGGCCGACATTAATTACATAACTGCCTTTTTTCATTTTATTTAAGCGTTCTTTATTGAAAAAGTATGAAGTATCTTTTGTAAACGGAAGGGCCAAGACGACAAAGTCGGACATGGAAAGGACCTCATCCACTTGATCCATTCCCATTATCAAATCAGCAGGTTCATATTCGGTGTTCCTCTTGGCGGGATTCCGGCGGCACCCAATAACGGTCATACCCAGCGCTTTACATCTCTTGGCTATCTCATGGCCAATATCACCATACCCTATTATCCCCACTGTCGCATTTTCAAGATCTTTCACTGGAATTTCAACCCACGTTTTGTTTATTTGATTTCTGATCATTGTCGGTACGCCTCTTGCTAACGAAGATAGCATCGCAATTGTATGCTCGGCTATCGGGACAGATGTGCAGCCTTTGACATTGGTGATGATGACATCGCTGTTTTGTATATCTTCATTCTGCATGGCCTCCACTCCAGCACTGTCTGAATGGACCCATTTAATCTTTGGAGCTTTTTTTATAATGTTAAGATTATCATGAAGCCCCAGCGTATATAGGACATCAAACTTTGTTAAATCAACCGTTGGCTGTGGTTCGGGTTCGCCGAATTCCCATGGCTCGACAACAACTTCCGAACAAATCTCCTTAAACTGATTGATGTATTTTTCCGGTATATCGACCCTGATATAAAGTGAAGGTGCTGTTTTCTTAGAAGCGGACATTATAAAACCTCCTCAAGAACCTACGATTCCTTTTTCCCTCTTTTACGGGAAGGCAATCCGTTGGGATTATACCATGCCGTGCTTCACTTCAAGAAATCTGGTTGCTCTTTTCTAATCCTTTCCCACAGAGGCTGGAAACTCAGCCATCCCTCATATTCCGTTCCCGTTTGTTCTGCAGTCAATTTTGCATACTCTTCTTCTATAAAAATCGGCTTACCTACAGATTCAGCCATTATCTGTGCTTGACATGAACGTTCCATCGTTATGAACCACCAAGCAGCTGAATCTACAGATTGGCCGACCGTTAACAATCCATGATTGCGGAGGATGACAGCTTTGAATTGACCTAAAGCCTTAGCGATGCGTTTACCTTCTTCGGATGCATAAACGACACCAGTAAAATCATCAAATAATGCATGGTCATTGTAAAATTGGCAGGCATCTTGCGTAATCGGATCTAACAGTCTCCCTAAGGAAGACCATGTCTTTCCATAGACCGAATGAGCATGTGCCGCTGCAATCGCATCCGGCCGTGCTTTATGAATTTCAGAATGAATGGCAAAGGCAGCACCATTAATAGAATGTTCACCCTCTACAATATCACCTTTATGATTAACCAATATAAGATCCGAAACGGAAATTTGACTAAAATGCATCCCAAACGGATTGACCCAGAAATGGTCTGTATATTTAGGATCACGGACCGTAATATGGCCAGCTATCCCTTCATCGAAACCAAACTTTGAAAAAAGGCGGAATGAAGCTGCCAAGCGTTCCTTCCTGTGAATGCGTTCTTCTTCCATTGTATTGAATGTTGCCGGTTGCAGGGAAATTGTCTTTGTCATATTTCGTTCCTCCTCGAATCTTTTTCCGTTTTTTTGCTGAAACATTAATTAGCCATGGTATCCATGTCAGCTTTGCCCTTTATATCTTGCTTTACTTCACTTTCATTTATATGATCATTATTGGAACTTAGGAGAGTGATCGTAGTAATGACGACAAAACTAGTAGCGAGCCCGTACAGAATTGGTTGAGTGGAGGATGGTCCATTTATCACCAATCCAACAATAATAACGACCATGCTGGCCAGGATGGAGTAAAATGCCGCTGTAGCCGTTACCCTCTTCCAAAAGAATCCAAGGATGATTGGAAAGAATACAGCACCAGATAAAATTGCGTAAGCTACATCCAATGCAACTAAAATATCCTGAATCCATATCGAAACGATAATGGTCAATACACCAATCGTTAAAGTCGTAATCCGGGATGTTTTTAAAAATTGACGTTCACTCATTTTTGGACCAATATATTTTTTAATGATGTCATTAACAACTAAAGTGGACGAAGCAAGCAAAGTACCTGAAGCTGTGGACATAAGGGCAGATACCACACTCGCAATGACAACCCCCAATAGACCAGCAGGTAAAGTTACCATCGCTATACTGGTAAATGCATTTTGGGGATCGCCTAAATCAGGAAGGATAATAAAAGCGCACATTCCAATGATACTGATTGCAATCGCATAAAAAACACTATATAACCCCGCTCCAATCGTTCCGCCACGAGAAACAGCTTTCGTTCGTGCGGTGAATAGACGCTGCCAAATATCTTGGCCAACAACTACCCCGAGGGTAAATAATAGGAAATATTGAAAAATCGTCTCTCCTCCAATGTTCCCTAACTCGAAGTGTGATGCTGGGAGATTTTCTTTAAGCGAGCCCCACCCTCCTGCCTTAGAGATGCTCATCGGAAGCATGATAAAGAAAATACCGATCGTCATGATGACGAATTGCACGACATCAGTCATGGTGACTGACCACATACCTCCTAATATTGTATAAAATAAAACGATCCCGCCCCCGACTATCATGGAAACCGTTAAATTCCAGCCAGCCAAAACATGTAAAATTGTCCCCATCCCGATCACTTGCGTTACAGTCAGCATGAATGTATAGATAACAGAGACAAGGGCACTGATCAATCTTGTCTGAGAGTTATAGCGTTTCTCAAGCATTTCACTGATCGTCAATACTTTTAAATTAAATATCTTATTTGTTAAAAACAGCCCGATAGCGATAATGCCGAGCCCGATCATCACCACTAGCCAAATACCGGATATCCCAAACTGATAACCTAACTTTGCTGTTCCTAGAGTGGAAGCCCCCCTAATATCACAGCAGCTAAACAGGATAAATACATAAAATGACCAAGATTGCGTCCTGCCACAATGAAATCATCTGCTGTTTTTGCCCGTTTGGATCCGATTACTCCCACAATGATCAAAACAGAAAAATATAGAATCATGATCGATATATCCAAAATATGCATGTACACATCTCCTTTTGGGCTTGTATTGTTCTTATCGCTTTGTAAAAAGGGAAGAAAGGACTTACAGCTTCCTTCCTTCTCTATAATTAAATGAGGAAACTAATTATTAAGCTGCGTTTCCAAATCTCCTACTCTCTCTGTCTTCTCCATTTTCCCTTTTTTTGCGAGTGCGATGAGTGTGATGAATTCATAGACAATATTAGCAGCTGCAGCAGCCGTTATTTGTCCGTGATCGTATGATGGTAAAACCTCAACAAGATCGAATCCAACAAAATCTATATTCGTCAATCCTCTTACCAAGGCTAAAGCATCATCAATGCTGGCACCGGAAACTTCTGGAGTCCCCGTCCCCGGGGCATAAACCGGATCTAAAAAATCAATGTCAAAAGATAAAAACACCGGACCATTCGCAACACGCTCATGAATGACCCTTAGCATCTTCTCGACCCCGATACGCTTATAATCGTTTGTCGTGTAAACTCCCAAACCTAAATCCCGGGCATCCTGAAGATCTTCGGGTCCGTACAGACCGCCCCTCATACCAATTTGAAGAGATCGCGATACATCGATGAGCCCCTCTTCTATTGCGCGTCGAAAAACGGTTCCGTGATTATACTTTTGATCAAAATAACTATCCCAAGTGTCAGAGTGGGCATCGAACTGAAGCAGGGCAACGGGTCCATGTTTTTTTGCGATTGCACGTAACTCCCCTAGTGTAATGGAATGATCGCCTCCCAATGAAATCGGAATGATCCCTTTTTCAATGACGGGAGTAAGCTCTTCTTCGATCTTTTTATATGTTTCCGAAATATACCCCGGGATGATCGGAACATCGCCATAATCAATTCCTGATATATAGTCAAAAATATTAATATCTTGTTCTGGATTATAAGGACGTAAAAGGATTGAAAAATCGCGAATGGCTTCTGGTCCGAATCTCGCACCCGTCCTAAACGATTGCCCGGAATCAAAGGGAATTCCCGTAATGACAAAATCCATATTTTCATCTATCTGTTCAACAAATGGGAGCCGCATAAACGTACGCACTCCACAAAAACGGGGTGATTTGAATGAGTCTTTCGGTTGATACTTCGTCATGTAACATCCTCCTAAATTCTAATTCTACTATTAATTTTTTCAATCCATTGCAATTGCAGATGTCATACAAACTTCCACCTTTACTAATAGAATGGATATTCATAACACCCTTGGTTGGAAATTCCCTTCTTACCTTTTACATAAGCAAGATTCAGGCCAACTATTTCGCTGCGGTATATAAGGCTTTTCATTATTTTGTTTCATCAAATGATTAAAAACTTAATCATTTTCTTATTTCTTGATTTAAATTTTGATTATTTAGACTTTTTGATTTATATTTTAATTAAGCAGCATCCCAAAACCCAAAGGAGCGTAACGTATGTACGATGATATGCTGGAGG
This sequence comes from Peribacillus sp. FW305-BF15, assembly GCF_058783805.1. Classification (NCBI taxonomy): domain Bacteria; kingdom Bacillati; phylum Bacillota; class Bacilli; order Caryophanales; family Bacillaceae; genus Peribacillus; species Peribacillus sp. FW305-BF15. The sequence continues at coordinate 59,532 of NZ_JBYSYV010000014.1, forward strand.
AAGAACTAAATAAAATTATTGAAACATCGAATAATAACATTCTCATTACCGATCAAGATGGAATCATTTTATATTCCAACCCAAAGCTTTGGGAGATTTATGGTATGAAAAGTGACTCTTATATCGGTACCTCCGTCTATCAATTAGAAAGCGAGGGCCTTCTTGCACCTTCCATCAATGCGATTGTTTTAAAGGAAAAGAAAGCGAAACGCATAATGCAAGAAACAAAAACGGGTCATGTTGTCATGTCTACTGGCTATCCCATTTTTAATAAGGAAGGACACCTCGTTAGGGTAATAAGCTATGGTCAGGATCAAACCGAGATCCTGCAATTGCAGGATCAATTTGAACAATTACAACGAAAAGTTAAAGGCTACCAAACGGAAGTTGAGGATTTAAGAGAAAAAGAACTGGATAACCATTATCTGATTGCCAGAAGTAATGAAACGAAGCATATTTTAAAAACGATCCATAATGTTTCAAAAACCGATGCCACGATTCTCTTATTAGGACCTTCCGGCGTAGGGAAAAGCACTTTTGCCCGTGCTGTTCATGACCAAAGCAACCGAAAGAAAGAACCCTTTATCGAAGTGAATTGCAGCACCATACCTGAAAGTTTGTTTGAATCAGAAATATTCGGCTATGAGCCGGGATCATTTACAGGGGCAAATAAGCAAGGGAGGCAAGGCCTGATCGAGCAGGCTGACAGCGGTACTCTTTTCTTGGATGAAATTGGGGAACTCCCACTTGCCATGCAAGCTAAATTACTGAATGTACTACAGGAGAAAAAGATAAAGCGCATCGGTGGAAAAAAAGAAAACCATATTAACTTCCGCCTAGTTGCAGCGACTAATCAAGATTTGAAGGAGATGGTAAGTCAAGGTAAGTTTAGATTGGACTTATTTTATCGTTTGAATGTGATTCCCATCCAAATTCCGGCATTGCATGAACGTAAAGAAGATATCCCTCTCCTAATTCAGCATTACTTAGAAAAAACCAATGATAAATACCAGAAATACAAAAAAATCCATCCATCGACATATGAAGTTTTAACCCATTACCATTGGCCCGGAAATATACGGGAATTAGAAAACTTAATTGAACGGTTAATCCTGACCATCGAAGAGCCAATTATATTTCCCGAACACCTTCCGCAATCCATCACAGGGCAAATTGAACAGCCTGAAGACTCCAACTTCCTTGCAATCGAACAGGATTGTGAAGAGAATTTCGATTTAAAAAAGACACTGGAAAAGGTTGAAAGGCAACTAATTGCAAAAGCATGGAAAAAATGTAAAACCACATACGAAATGGCAGAACATTTAGGCGTCAGCCAGCCAACAGTCATCTATAAATTAAAGAAATACAAACAGTATTTGTAATCTGGACTGAAATCCCCCGTAATCCATGAATGGTCCTTGGCCTTTAGCCATAGATGCTGTTCAAGCTAAGGGCGCTTTTTAATATTTGCCGGCAATTCGAAGTGAAACGTATGAAGATTATCGGCCATTATTTCAATATAAAGGCCATCAAAAAAATCCACATTCAAGTTGAATGGGATTCACAATATCACGTTTCCATATTTTAATGTTACAGCTTTTTAATTCAAACGGATGATCTCCGTGAAGCTCCTGCCACACTGTACATGATCCAAATTTTGGATTCCCGCTCCTGTAGATCCTGTTGCTCCCGCTTCTCCTGTCGCTTTCCCCTGGCCCTGATTGATCCGGTTATTCCTTTTACTCCTGTGGCACCAGCTGCTCCAAAGATTCGCGGATGGATCAACGCATCTTGCAGAATGAATTTTTTCTTTTCATGGTACCGCCTTTCATTGTGGGCAGTAATGATTCTGGATGAATCGACTTCATGTACTTTATAAGGAAATCCCGATATCAATTCCCCCCCAGCAAAAATGATATTGTACTATATCAACAGACTTGGAATTACATAACCTATCCCGAGATTTCATCAATAAAAAGAGGCACCCATAATGGGAGCCTGAATTTTAGTGAAGGTAAGCTATTATATGTGAACGGTAACCTTTCCGTATCCTTATGCTAACAAGATGTTTGAGAAATGGGATATTCCACCCAGTTACTTATTTGGACGGAATTTAAAACAGGCTAGTTTAAGGTCAGTTATTTCACTGCCTTTTTAATCGCCTTCACTTCATATAATGATCCTTCCGAACTGACGATATATTCAGGCTTTGGTTTCCCTAGGTTTGCTTTATGGCCTGCGATATGGGCTTCACTCTTTTCCCACTGCTTCCAATGCGCCTCAGACTCCCAATTGATCATAATGATGACCTCTTCATCCTCGCGTCGCACTTTTTTCACCATTACACTTAAATCGATGAATCCTTCCTGCTTTTCTATGATCCCTTCCCCGCTGAACCGTTTTACTACTTGTTCTGCATTACCTTCCTTTACCACCATTTTTCTCATCTGAACGAACAATATGAACAACTCCAATCGATATACTTGTATTGAATCATTTTATTCGATAACGATTCTCATTGTCAATTAATGAGACTTTTACTTAAGTGCACTACTTAAAATTCTGATTACCAAAAACAAAATAAAAAAAGGATCAGGAAGTCTTGCATATCTTCCTGATCCTTTTTTTATTGTCACTCACCTTTTATCTTTAAGACTTTTGGGAACATAGTCATTCAGTTTGTTAAATAAAGAAGTAATGTAGGAGCTGAGTTCGAATCGATCCTCCTGAACAAATTCAGCTAAAGACACTCCATTCTTTTTCATAACTTTTCCCCCTTTAAGTTTTTATCCCGGTGCATGAACTTTTCAGCAACTAATACCTGTGAATCCCGCCATTAGCGCACTTACACTCTTCTCTCCATCGTTTCTTTATTTGATTATACAAGAAAGCGCTTACAATGTAAAATATTATAATTCTATAGATTGCTATTTACTTAGTATGTTCCAGGTAAATGAAGTTTTTTCATCGGCATATTTATGGTTATCAGCTTTGCTGGCTATTCAGTGTACATTCCATATCCTAACTACTTGTCTTGTTCACAGAGAATAAAATTTCAGGAAATGCCCTTCAATATTTCAGTTAAACGTAGGAACTCTTCCTTATCACGATTTCTTAATGAGTCATCGATTTCTTTTTCGATTTGTGCTTTCCGGTAATCACTAAGGGCCTTTTTTAAAACCATTTCAGCCATCTCTTCAGGTTCAAGCGATGTTCCTGGCAATTGCTTCTCCATACGAAACCAACTCCTTAACCTTTTTTCTATTATACTAAATAACTTGGAGATTATTATTATTTATTAAAATCTTATCCTTTCCTCTTTTTCATTTTTCATTTCCTTATCCACATGATTTCCACTTTGCCACTCTTCTATACACAAAATTTCTAAATATTCAGTTTTCTAGCCAGTGACATATTTTCTTTTTATCCACTTAGTCATTTTACCCGGAAAGATCGGATCGTTTATTTCCATTACTTTAGAATTAATTATATGCCATTACAGGTGAAGGGAGCTAAGTTATTTGCTTCATTTTTTTCAGAAAAGTCAGAAATATATTGACCGGTATGGATAGTCCCTCTAAAATAATCTAAATAATCCAGTTTTTTACTTATATTCATTTACCATCATTTTTGTTCATTTCGGCTTTATTTATCGTTGAAAACAATTTTGATGAAAAACTTTGCATTAAAGGAGCATTTATCATGAAAAAAAGTCGAGTTCTTTTCGCAAGTTTAGCGGGTTCCGTTATTGAGTGGTACGATTTCTATTTATACGGAACAGCAACGGGCCTGGTTTTTACGACGCTATTCTTTCCCAATCATGATCCAGCGATTTCACTTCTTCTCGCCTTTGTCACATTCGGGGCTGGTTATGCAGCCCGTCCAATCGGCAGCATCCTGTTCGGGCATATGGGTGATCGCATCGGACGGAAGGCAGCACTCATGTTCACCCTTATTGGTATGGGAGGGAGTTCAATGCTAATCGGTGTTCTGCCCACTTATGCCCAGGTTGGGTTGGCCGCCCCCGTCATCTTGGTGGTGCTGAGGTTGATTCAAGGAATTTCCTTGGGAGGTGAATGGGGCGGAGCCATCCTATTGGCAACGGAATCTGCTCCTAAAGGTGTTCGTGGGTTATATGGATCCATTCCCCAACTAGGGGTCCCCATCGGCTTGGTTGCCGGCTCGTTCAGCCTAACCCTCATCAGCTCCTTGACAACCGATGCCCAATTTTTATCTTGGGGTTGGCGGATTCCATTCCTTTTAAGCGGTGTACTGATCGGGTTGGCAATTTGGGTAAGGAGTGGCATTGAAGAAACGCCGGAATTTAAAGCGCAGAAAGATAGCGGCGATCTTGCGAAAGTTCCCATTATTGAAACGTTGAAACACGATTGGAGAAGTGTGCTGCAAGTGATCGGACTAAAAATTGGGGACGGCTTCTTCAATGTATTCATCATGTCCTATGTTCTCGTCTTTACTACGCTGTATTTTGGTTATTCCCAAGATTCAGCTCTTACCGGTTTAACGATTGGCTGCGCTACAATGCTGATTACCATTCCTGTCATTGGTTACATTTCAGATTTCATTGATCGAAAAATCATCTATTTTGGGGGCCTGACTCTCCTTTTCGTCTTGGCCATCCCATATTTCACAATGATTGGGCGTGGGGTTGGCTGGTTCTACATGATGCAGGCAGTTGTACTCGGTGTCATCTGGGGAGCCATTTTTTCCACACAAGGGACATTATTCTCGGAGCTCTTTCCAGCCAAGGTCCGTTATACTGGATTATCCGTCGGTTATCAGGTCGCGGCAGCCATTGCGGGTTTCGGTCCGCTCATCTGGACCGCCATGGCAGAATCATATGGCCCATCCCCTTTGGTATTTGGCGGATTCATGATGGCAGGTCTCGCGATTTCCCTGGCGCTTTGTATATTATCCCCGCATTTCAGCAGAAGAAAAGAAAAGGATCAAACACTCAAACCACATAAGCTGGATTTGAACTGATTCTAAAATCTCTTGCATGAGTAATAACAGAGGCTGCACGTCTATCACTCGGACAAGCGGCCTCTGTTTTTTTACAATGCATATACCACCCTATACTTGTTTACTTCCTACAATCTCCAAAAGATCAGTGAGCGTCCGGATTTCATAGGTGGGCTTGATTCCCAGATCATTATCCTTTTGATGGGGATTGTACCAGCATGTATCCATTCCATAATTCAAGCCGCCCTGTATATCTGAAGTCAAGGAGTCACCCACTATCAACGCTTTCGATTTATCTGTGATCTTTAACTTGGAAAATGCATAATCAAAAATCCCTCTATCAGGCTTCTGAAACCCAGCCTCTTGGGAAACTATCAAGGTCTCAAAGGTGTTGCAAAGGGCTGACCCGCCGATCCTTGCTGTCTGCACTGCCGTGAAGCCATTTGTTATAATAGCAAGCCGGCATCCTCCAAGCTTCTCGCAAACCTCTATAGCCCCGGGCAGAAGATGTATTTCCTTTCCCAAATGTCCCAGGTACGCACGGCTGAACGCATCCGCATCCATATCAAGCCCATGCTTCAGGAACAACCGCTTGAACCTTTCCACTCCCAGAATGGTTAAATCTATATGCCCCTGTTCCAAATTCCTCCATAATACCTTACTGATTTCTTGGTAGCATCGCGCATAATCCTCCGCCCCTGTTGGCAAACCGAACTCTAAAAAAGCTTCATGCAGCGCATTCTTTTCCGATATTCCAAAGTCTAGCAAAGTATCATCAACATCAAATAAAATAATTTCGTATTTCATCGCTGCCCCCATAAGCATTTTAGTCCAACTTAACACATTTCCTTTAATTACGTATCGAAAATATATACTGAAAGCTTGGAAAACTACAAAAAGGATAGCTCAAAGGCTATCCTTTTGTATGGTTCTATATAGAGAGTCATGGAAGATAAGGAGCATGGGACGTTTTCTACATACCAAGCATCTTTGATCAAGAAGTGATTATTCGTTTAACCGGCTCTTCTTCCTGAATCATTTGCTGGTCTTTTCTTGTGAAAGCACTGACAGCCAGCATGACGATAAGGTTAAAGGTAATGGCGACGATCCCTATATCAAGATCCTGTATGAAATGGGGTGCCTTCGGTAATAAAGTGGCCATTGTTGCCTCTGCCAGCGTAAAGTAAGCGACTAACACCACCCCTAAAATCATTCCTGCAGAGGCCCCCGCTTTACTTACCGGGTTTCTCTTAAACAAGCTGAATACTAAAGGAGGGAAAAGTTGCAGGACAAAACTGTAAGCCATGGTCAGTAACGCAATCATCGTATTACCTCCATAGAATGTAAAAATTAACGATACCAATGAAACGATTGGAACAAATATACGGGTTAGTTTGGCAAGCTGTTCATTCGATGTGTCAGGCTTAACAGCTTTATAAATATTCTTTGATAAAATCGTGGCTGCCGTCAAAATTAACATCGAGCATGGTACAAGGGCTGCAAGCATGCCTGCTGCTCCGACAACGCCAACAATCCAGGGCGGGAAAGCATCTTTCGCGATTTTAAATAAGGCAAGGTCCGTATCTCCGCCTTGTAGATTCGGTATCTGCAAAACCGCAGTAAAACCGATAAAAAGAATGAAGACCAGAATGATTTGATACAGAGGTAAAATGGCAGAGTTTTTCCTGAGAGCTGATTCGTTTTGGGAAGATAAACTCGCTCCAAAGCAATGCGGCCACATATATTGGCCCAATGCGATGGTCAGGCAAAGGGAAATATACCAAGAGATGCTAAACCCTTCATCCGGAAGCAATAAGAATCCCGGTTTTGTTGCTTCTAGAGTTTCGAACATTGGTTGTATTCCACCGAAGTAATGTATGGGCAAATAAATGCCCAGAAACACAATTACGACAAGAATGAGGATATCTTTCAATACTGCCGTCCAAGCCGAACCGTGAATACCTGACACATATACAAAAACAGTTACGCAGAGCATTCCAATCCAAACAGCAACCGTTGGGGGAATCAATCCATATGATGCTTCGGAAACGATGATTTGAAAGCCTTTTAATTGTAATACGATATAGGGAATCATTGATAGGACCCCAATAACAGCAACCAGAAGTCCCAATGGCTTACTATTATACTTTTTTGTAAAAAAGTCAGATTGCGTCAGCACATTATGTTTTTTCGCATAGCGCCAAATAGGGGGTAAAATCCAGAAAGGAACGATGTAAGTAAGAGCGCAAAATATATAGATAGTGGGACCGCCCATACGGTATGCCGCTCCGCTGGCGCCAAGAAACACAAAAGTCGAAAACATCTCTCCTGCCATCAGAACGAACATGATTAAAGAACCGAAGTTCCTCCCCCCGACTGCCCACTGGTCAAGCTTCATTTCGCGCCCCTTTCTTGCACGGATACCTAAGTAAAAAGCCAAAACAAGAGTCATGATGATGATTAATATGGAACTGTTCATTTATTCTCCTCCTGTCTATCACAGATCACACTGCTAATATAAAGGCAGATGGATGTCAAAATAAGCCAGGCTGTGGACCAAAAGATAATGAAAGGCAAACCGAATATATATGGCTCCACACGGTTAATCACGGATAATGAGCCAATCGCGGGTATGACGCTGAGCAGCACAATGATTTTCTTCAAATTGAAGTCCCCCTCTTAATAAATCTGTTAATGAAACGACTGTGAAAGCGCTTAAAAAAATGGGTTATGCACCTTGTTCCTTAACCACCTTCACAATGGCAGTAGCTTCACTACTAACCTAAAAAAAAAACAATATTACAAATTTTCAAACTACTATTATCATTTTCTCTCTAATTAAAGTTGCAGGTCGGATTCCAGTGTAATCACCTTTTCCTTGGCTTACATATAGCATAAGAGACAAAATTATGCATCATCTGTTATGTCATTTCCTTATGCCTGGAATCTATTATAATGGATGAACTTTCCCCCCTTCATATTATTATTTGCAAGAGTTATGCCAATTGCTTTTATTCATAACGCTTCACCCTTTAAACCTATTAATACGAGTGATTTGAGAATCCTAAGGCTTTTATTAACCTTACAATTTGTTTTTATATTATTGAGCATCTGTTTCTTGAGTTCTAATCACCTCACCTGAACTGTTTTTAACTCATAAAACAAGTGACAATGTTGAAAACCAAACATAAGGAAGTCTCTCCTCCCTTCTTTTATAATCAGTTTTCACTTGCAGGAATGATTGGCAATAGAATGCGAGAAGGAAATTCCTTGCTATGATAAATCATTTGTCTGGCCGTTTTCGTTTCACTGCTTTCGATCATTGATTTCCCTGTATTCGGATTGGGGGCATATTGTGGAAAACTGCTTGATGAAATTTCAAGCAAGATTCGATGACCCGGAAGAAAGACATTGCTTGTAGCCCACAAGTTAATTTCGTATTCAACGATTTCCCCATTCAGTTCTTTTTCAGCACGATGGCCGTTCCGGTATTTTGCATTGATGATTCCCTCGGTTAAAATAATCGCTGTGCCATCCGGTGATTCATCCACAAGCTTTGCAGTAAAATCAGTGTCCGCAGCGTCCGTTGATGCAAACAACTTCAGTTTAACCGGACCTGTTACTTCAAGTGCTTCTTTCAATGGCTCTGAAGTATAAACGAGCACGTCGTTCCGCTTTTCGATGTCGCTCTGATCATATGGACCCATTGTAAGTGGGCCGGAAAAAAGTGTAGCTCCACCTTTTGTCGGTACAGGGTTTAGGGGATCATATATATATGAATCCGTCTTTTCACCTTCCTGCTCATCCGTGCTTAAGCGCCCATCACCTGTTTTCGTATTCGCCTTTCCCTTACTGTGCAAATAATAACTCGTATATTCAGTCCGTTCAAGCGGCCATTCATTTTCATCACGCCATTCATTAATCCCCATTATAAATATTTTCACGGGCGGTTCCTTCTCAATACCATTATCGATGCCTTTCAGCCAGCGATTGAACCAGCGAATATGAAGGGCGGTAATATCTTCTTCAAGGTTGATCCAATCCCCGGACGCATGCACTCCAAAAGAGCGTTCACCCTGGTTCGAAGAAAAAAGGCCATGGCTCCATGGTCCAATAATTAGTTTTTGAGTATGGCTAAGGTGGTCATTCACTTTGTTCATTTCCACGTAATTTTCCAGGGTAGGGCCGATAAAACAATCATACCAACCTCCCAAATGAAAAGCAGGCAGCTGTATCCTAGCAAATTTTTCAGTAATACTTGAGTTCTGCCAATAAGTTTCGTCTTCGATTGGGTGATTCAAATGTTCAAAGAAAAAGTTATTTTCGTCCAGAACCTTTAATGGCGGCCAATCATTAATAGGTGCATATGCATACAATTCCTCAATATTGTTGAGGGAGTCAGCAAGCTTACGAAAAACCGAAGTTCTTTCCTTATTTTTTTCATACCTTCGCTTCAGCAAATCAGGTACAATTGACTCCAATGTCCACGTTTCAAAAAGGCCGAGAGCAAAAGCCCCATTACGATAAACCGTTCCATTTCTTTGGTCATTCAGCGTCATTGCTGGAAAAATGGCGATTAAGTGTGGAGGTTTTTTTTCCGCTGCAAGCAGCTGGGTGTATCCATAATAGGATAGGCCAAACATGCCCACTTTCCCTGTTGAATACGAGAGTGAAGCCGCCCATTCCACTGTGTCGTATCCGTCATCCGCTTCCTGGCTGAATGGTCGGAATTCTCCTTCTGACTGAAATCGTCCTCTCACATCCTGAATGATGACAACGAACCCATTTTCAACAAGACGATTAGTGTCCAAATAACGATGGGAGTAATTCGGTAAGTCCTTACTGTATGGAAGCCTGGTCAATAACACAGGAAATTGCCCAGGAAAATTGGGTCTGTATACATCCGCATAAAGGACGGTGCCGTCCCTCATGATGCATGGCACATTTTTTTCGACAACGATTTCAACTTTTTTCATCATGACCGCTCCTCTTAGCTATACCATTGATTTGAGTGATTTTGCCTGTGTATTAATGATCACCATTCCGGGTTCCTTGCTCGTGAAAATTAAGAGACCAAGTGCTTTTCTTTCTAAGCCTTGGCCTCTTGATTTTGTATAAACGATTGGCTTAACACCCTGGATGCATCATTATATTGAGGTGACCATTCAATGAATATTGAACGTTCCCCATATCCATTCAAGTCAGACCTTGGATAAAATGATTGACTCGATGATTTCCGTCACCCTGTCCCCCACTTCGGAAGTGGACGCCGTTCCATGCATATCAGGCGTGAGCACCCGGTCTTCCAGCAACAGTTGCTCAATTGCTTCAAGAACAATCTTACCATGTGATTCATAGCCAAAAAAGTCGAGCATTTGGCTTGCTGACCAAATGGAGGCAAGTGGGTTTCCGATGCCTTTGCCGGCAATGTCAGGAGCTGAGCCGTGAATTGGTTCAAACATCGATGGAAATTCCCTATCGGGATTAATATTGGCACCGGCAGCAAGGCCGATTCCTCCAGCAAGCGCAGCCCCTAAGTCTGTTAAAATATCACCGAACAGGTTCGAAGTGACAACGACTTCAAAGCGCTTCGGGTCTTTGATCATCAGCATTGCCGCTGCGTCGACAAGATATGAGGCCGTTTCGACTTCAGGATATTCCCTGCTGACCTCTTCGAATACTTGATCCCAGAAAACCATGGAATAATTCAGGGCGTTGGCTTTAGAGATGCTCGTGAGCGATCTGCCTTCATTTTTCGCGGTTTCAAAAGCATAACGGATGATTCTTTCCGTCCCTTTACGGGAAAACACACCGTTTTGCAGAACCACTTCATGTTCCTGCCCTTTAAACAGCCAGTCTCCAGCGCCTGAATATTCACCCTCGCTGTTTTCGCGGATGAACAGCATATCAATATCTTCACGTTTCACATCAACAAGAGGCAAGTGTGCCCCTTTTAACAATGTCACGGGCCGGATATTGACATATTGATCAAAGCTTTTACGGATTTTCAATAATAGCTCCCATAGTGAAATATGGTCTGGAACGCCCGGAAACCCGACCGCTCCCAAATAAATTGCGTCAAAAGCTTTCAGCTTTTCAATCCCATCATCATCCATCATTCTACCATTTTCGGCATAAAATTCGCAGCCCCATGGGAAGTATGTGAAATCCAATTGAAAACCTGAATCCAGTTCAGCCACTTTTTTTAATACCTTTATGCCTTCATTAATCACTTCAGGGCCAATGCCATCTCCTGCGATGACTGCAATTTTGAATTGTTTCATAAATGATCTCCTCGATTTCAGTCTTGATTCCAAACAACCAATTTCATTTCGGTCATTTCTTCCACAGCGTATTTAATGCCTTCACGGCCAGTCCCGCTTTCTTTTACTCCGCCGTATGGCATTTGATCGACACGATAGGTAGGTACATCATTGATGATTACACCGCCTACATGCAATTCCCGTGAAGCGTATAATGCGTTTTTGACATTGTTTGTGTATATACCGGCCTGCAAACCAAAGCGGGAATCATTCACTTGATCAATCGCTTCCATCACTGAACCCACTTTATTGACAATGACAACCGGTGCAAATGCTTCCTGGCATGAAACTTTTAACGTATGATCCGCATCTGTAATGATTGTAGGTTCAAGAATGTCCCCTTGCAATGCCCCCCCTGCAGCGATCGTTGACTTACTGTCTTTAGTTTCCTCAATCCAGCCCATTACACGTGCCGTTTCCCCTTTGGAGATCAGGGAGGAAATATACGTATCCGGATCTAATGGATCGCCAATTCTAAGTTTTTTGGCCGCTGCAGTGAATTTTTCGACAAACTCTTCATACACTTCTTCATGTGCATACACACGTTGCAATGAAATACAAACTTGCCCTTGATTGGAAAAGGCACCCATGATGCAGCGATCAATAATTTTATCGATATCTATATCTTTATCAATGATTAAGGCCGAGTTCGAGCCAAGTTCAAGTGTGGTCTTTTTCAGCCCGGCTTTGTTGCGGATCCCGATTCCAACGCTTGGGCTGCCTGTGAATGTGATCATGCTCACCCGATCATTTTCTACAATCGCTTCCCCAACCGTGCTGCCCGGACCCGTAACCACATTTAATACGCCAGCCGGCAGACCCGCCTTTTCAAAAATTTCTGCGATGAAAAGTGCCGAGAGTGGAGTTTGCGAAGCTGGCTTCAACACAATGGTGTTCCCAGCCGCTATTGCCGGTCCGACTTTATGCGCCACTAAATTCATCGGGAAGTTAAACGGGGTGATGGCTCCAATGACCCCGATCGGCTCTCTTAACGTGTAACCAATTCGGCCAACCCCGCCTACGGCTGCATCAAAAGGAATCATTTCACCGTGAATCCGTTTAGCCTCTTCAGCCGAGAACTTATACGTTTCGATGGTCCTTCCAACTTCCGCTTTTGCAAACATGATCGGTTTGGCTGATTCACGGGATATGATTTCTGCCGCTTCTTCCGCATTCTCAACTAATAACGCGACAGCCTTCTCCAATATATCCGCCCTTTGATAAGCTGGCATTTTTGCCATGACTTCACGTGCATTGTAGGCGGCTGCAATCGCCTTTTCCGTCAGCTCTTTATCCGCCATGGCAATTTGGGCGATTTCTTCCCCGGAATAAGGGGAATATAGCGGAGCATAACTTACCGTTTCCACTTTTTCACCATTGATCATTAGATATTGTTTCATTGATTTTAGTTGATTCGCTATTTTACTCATTTAGGGCCTCCAATACCATTTCATGAAATTGAACAATTGCTTTTTCCGAAGAGGAATATCTGCCTTTATTAAAGGCACGGGAGCGGAAACCTATTTGTTCCAGCTCAACTAGTTCCACATCTTCCTGTCGGACTTGTTCGGCAAACGTAACAAGATCTTTCTCTTCCTGAGTCAAATTCTCATCGCGGAAATAATATGTGTAAACAGCCAAAGTCGTTTCGTGATCAATCGGGACCATTTGAATGGTTGCCATATTTCCGGGGCCTGGATAAATGGTCAACATCAAGTTAGGCCACAGCCAGAAAAAGGATCCACCTTGCATTTCCGCCTGATTTAAATCGACCGTTCCGTAATTTTTATCTGGTTTAACGATCGAACCTTGCAGTGAATAGTTATCGCAAGTAATGATTTGGTAATCATCCATATCGAGTGCTGCAACAAAGCTTGGATGTGCGACATGGCAATGATCACATTCTAAATAGTTATCAATGAACGCTTTCCAGTTTGCCTTGATCACCCTCGTTTTTTGACTTGTTCTTTTTAACTCACTTAAAAACGGGTATTTACTTAAACGGTCAAAGAAATCGCCATAAGATTCGCTAAGCGGTTTCGCATGATCATCCAAGTTTACAAAAATTAGGGATTCCAAGATTTCCATGCGTACTGAGCGTAAACAGGCATCTTGAACACATGCTTCATCTTCGCCTTTGAAATTCGGCGCTTTGTTCAACTTCCCATCCAATTTGAATGTCCAACCATGATAACTGCATTGCAAGATTTTCTTCTTGCCTGATTCACTTTTTTCAAGCTTAGTAGCACGATGAGGACATACGTTATAAAAAGCGCGAATCACCTCATCCTGGCCGCGGTTCACGATGATCGGCTCATTGGCTACCTCTGTCGTAAAGAATGATCCCACTTTTTCCAATTGGCTGACATGACCCACAAGCTGCCAAGACTTAGAGAATACTAGATCGATTTCCTTTTCGAGAACTTTCGGATCCGTGTATTTGTCATACGTCAATGTCCTTTCAAATGTACGATTCGTAACATTTTCCACCTTGTTATAAGCCATCATTATTTCCCCCTAAAAAATGATTACAAGCATTCCTGATATTTAGATTAATATCCCTTAATTGATCCGGCCTTCCGCTTCAACCGGCTGTCACTGGTATATTGGCAAAAGGTTCCGCCGCCAACTTAATTGAATCTGTCGGACAGCCATCAAAAGCATCTTCCAAGTCCTCCTCCAGATCTTCGGATACTTCAGTTATTCCTGTGTTGGCATCCAGGATTGAAAAAGCGATCCCTTCATCGTTATAATCGAAAATTTCCGGTGCAGTCGCTCCACATGCCCCGCAAGCGATACATGTCTCCTGATCAACCATTGTGTATATAGCCATGTGGCTCCCCCCTTTCACATAATTAAACGGATGTTGCGCTTTTCTCTTTTCCTCCCATTGTGCTCGTGCTGTGCAGCGGCTGAACTTTCGCACCCGGGTCGATATGAACTTTTGCATTACTCACTGCTGTAGGCGCTTCACCGAACCCGCTGGCAATCAGCTTCACCTTCCCTTCGTACGTGCAAATATCTCCTGCGGCGTATATGCCTTTGATATTCGTTTCCATTTTAGAATTGACAACGATGGAATTGTTCTCAATTTCAAGGCCCCAATCCTTTATTGGCCCTATTGATGATACGAATCCGTAATTGCCGAGAACGTCATCGACTTCCAATTCAAGCTGTTTTCCACTCTTTGCATCCGTCACAATCACTTTTTCTATTCTTTCTTCCCCAATCAGTTCGTCAGGGAGATAAGGAGTCAAGACCTCAACCTTGGATTGTTTAAGCTGCTCTACACTGTGTTCATGGGCACGAAATTTATCCCTTCGGTGTATGAGTGTCACTTTTTCAGCTATCGGTTCAAGCATTAGCGACCAGTCGACTGCCGAATCGCCGCCACCGAACACAACCACTTTCTTATCAGCGAATTGACTCATATTCTGAACAAAATAATGAAGGTTGGCATTTTCAAATCTTTCTTCGCCTTCGATTTTTAATTTTCGAGGCTGAAATGCCCCGTTTCCGGCAGTGATGATTATCGCTTTCGTATAATGTGTTTCTTCGGATGTAGTAATGGCAAATATCCCATCCGAAGTACGAACAATGGTCTCTACAGATTGATTAAGACATATATCCGTTTTGAATTGGCCCATTTGTTCCAGTAATCGATTGATGAGCTCTTGGGCCTGAATTTTTGGGAAACCCGCAATATCATAAATATATTTTTCAGGGTACAAAGCAGACAGCTGCCCTCCCAATTGAGGGAGACTTTCAATGATTTTCACTGAAGCTTGGCGCATCCCCGCATAAAAAGCGGTAAACAAACCAACCGGTCCTCCCCCGATAATAGTGATGTCAGTGACTTCATACTTTTCTTCCAAACTCATTCCCCCCTGGATGTCTTACGTAATACGATTCCATTTACTAGAATCGCTTTGCTTACAAATGCATGCAATAATTAATGACATGCAAACCTAGCCAATCGTCAATTTCAGCAATTGATAATTTTATATATTGCAATATGCGTGCCAACCACGGAAACCGCCTTTCATATACTAAATATTTAGAATTCTTTTTGAAAACGCTGTCATATTGAGTTATAATTAACTCAAATTTGATGAAACGTTATTCAGAATTCACTCATTCCCTTTTGAAAAGAGAGGATTACCTTATGAAAAGTACGGATTGTACTGAAAGTGTCGAGATGACACTCCAAACTCTATTAAAAATTCTTGATCATTCCTCAGATGAGATTTTCGTCCTTGACGGTGAAAAGCGGATTCTTTACGTCAACAAGGCATGTGAGCGCCATTATGGGCTGAAGCCTTCTGATGTCATCGGCAAAAATAATGTGGACTTATTTGAAAAAGGATACTGGACGCCCTCCATCGTGCCTGAAGTATTTAAAAGAAAAAAGCCTTGCTACATGAAACAGCAAACGTATATTGGGGCTGAATTGATGACATCGGCGATTCCAATTTTAAATGATGCAGGGGAAATTGAACTGGTGGTTACTACATCCACAGAAACACAAACGTATAAAATGTTAAAAGCAAATGAAGCAAGTAGTGAGTCGAAATTGACTCATGACGAAGATGAAACGGGGAGATTCATTACTAACAGCGGTAAAATCAACCGCATCCTCACTTTTTGTGAAAAGGTGGCACCAACGGATTCCACGATTTTGATCCAGGGGGAGTCTGGAACGGGTAAAGGTGTGCTTGCCCATTTCATCCACCGGATCAGTAAGCGGAAAAGTAAACCTTTCCTGACGATCAACTGTGCAGCCATTCCGGAGGAACTGCTCGAATCCGAACTATTCGGCTATTCAAAAGGAGCATTTACCGGTGCAAATAAAACTGGAAAACGCGGATTGATTGAATCCGCAGACGGCGGCACTGTCTTTCTTGATGAAATTGGGGAAATACCGCTCGCTCTGCAGGCAAAGCTTCTCCAAGTAATCCAGGATAAGCAATTCATTCCCGTCGGCGGCAGCGAAATGAAAAAAGTGGACATCCGCATCGTCGCCGCAACAAACCAGAACTTAATAGAAATGGTCAATGATAAAAGATTCCGGGAAGATTTATTTTACCGTTTGAATGTGATTGATATTCAATTGCCTCCATTGCGGGAACGTAAAGAAGATATCATTCCCCTTACGTACAATTTTTTAAATAAGTTCAATGAAAGGTATCATGAAAATAAAGTCATTTCGGAAGAATGCTTGAACCTATTAATTCATTATTCATGGCCTGGCAATGTACGCCAGCTCGAAAACTTGATTGAACGGTTGGTCTTAATAAGTGACTCCGTTATCCTGATGTCCGACTTGCCTGAAATGATAACCGAGAACGTTGAACAGGTCACACAGATTGATCTCCCCACTACTCTCGATAAAGCACTTGATGAAACGAAACGGATATTGATCAGGAAATCTTACCAAACATATAAATCATCAAGGAAAGTCGCGAAGGACCTCTCTATCAGCCAAACGAAAGCCTCAGCGTTGATCCGGGAGTACTGTGGGGACTTAATGAATAAATAGGTATCATGGAAATGACAATGCTTGTTTAACTTTAAACAAGTCCATTTTCCCCCACCCGGCATGCTGGTTATTCGTTGCTAGTGATCATGGTGAATGGTAAACACTTATATTCCAATTCAAATGAGCTCCCATTGTTAATCGCGGCGACTTCTTCTTGTTTAAATCACTTAGCTATTAAATTCAGGTACGAACAGAAAATAAGAGACTTCCCCTTTGCGGGAAAGTCTCTTATTTTCAAGAAGATCCTACTATTTTTTCGCCTCTCGGCTTTGTACTATTTGCATCTGGTTCTCTTGTGATGCCAATTTGATTGAATTTATCATCTATGGACAGTTTGTATGTCAATGATCCTGTACCTGCTTCATCAGGCTTGAAAGTTCCTGCATTTCTCCGTTTTCCATCTTTCAGCAACCACACCTGATACACCTCGGACTCTTGAAGGCTAGGCAAATTCTGAATCTGAACGATTAACCTTCTTTCGTCACCTTGCTGCAAAATGTATGCAGCCCCGTCCGTATTCATATTTACAGCGGTCTTATCGGCAGGCTGCAAAGATAGCGACGTTTTAACCTCCATTGGCAGATTGATAGCTGCAAGTTCTTTTTTCAGTTGAATATTGGAATATAACAGCACAAACGCCAAAACCAGAACAGCCAACAAAAGACCTGAAGTGACTGGTGTAAACTGCTTAAAGAAAAAACTACTCCAATTCTTTTTCCTTCTCACCGGAACTTCATCGTCAGTCTCAAAGACAAAATTCATGACCTCTGATTTCAGGGAAGAAGAAGGTTCCATTTCTTCGAAATCCCATTTCAATGAATTCCAGGCTTCTGTCATTTGTTCATACTCCCTAGTGCATTCAGAGCATTGCATTAAGTGTTCCGTGAATGCTTTTTTTTCTTTTTCTCCCAGTTCACCCGATAAAAATGAAAGCAGGTTAGCGCACTCTGTATTCATTTACAAACCACCTACTTCCAAATGCTTTTTCAACAATTTAAGCGACTGGTGAAGTCTGCTCTTGATGGTACCAACCGGTTCATTTTCAATTTTGGCAATTTCCGTTAACGAGTACCCTTTCCAATACAGTAAATCAATCAGCCTTTTTTGCGGCTTGCTTAACTTACTTTTTGCATTGGCAATTTCACTGTGTAATAGCCCATTTTCTATATCATTATTAGGATCTTCTATGTCAATTGGATGACTCATGTCCATGTGATTGTTATTCCGGATATGAACGCTGTCTTTACGGACATAATCCACACTCACATTTCGTGTAACGGTCAAAAGCCAGCTGACAAAGTGCCCCTTTTCGGGATTGTAACTGCTTTTTGTGGTCCAGAGCTTTAAAAAAACCAACTGCACAATCTCCTTTGTTTTTTCAGCATTTCCATTTGTGAACTTAAAAATATAACCATAGATTAATTTAATATAGCGGTCATAAAGTTCTTCCAGAGCAGGACGATGCTTTTTCATGACTAATGCCATCAATTCCTTATCAAGTTTTTCTTTCAATCGCACCTGCAACTCCTCACAAGTAAATTTGGAAAAAATGTGTAACAGGAACGACCATCACTGATCGCCCCTTTTTCTTATTTCGGAAAAATAGTCTTATTATTCACAATATACCAAACATTTTTCACACCTTCACCATTGACATCTCCCGCTGCCTTATCATTCGCAAAATAGTAGATTGGAAATCCTTTGTACGTCACCTGCTCTTCCCCTGTATCTTCCCTTTGAATGGTTCCAAAGTCATTTTCCTCAAATCCTTTAGGGACAGCAAAATCGCTTTCCATGAACGGCGGCCATTTTTTGAGACAATCACCCATGCAATTGCTTTTTCCTGATTTATCATTCTTGAAATAGTAAAGTGCCATTCCCTTGGAATCAGCCAGGTATTCGCCTGTTGTTTCACTTTCCAATAATTTTAGGGTTACCGCTTTTTCATCGGCAGTACCACTAACAGCTTGATCCTTTTCGGGTGAATTCTTCGCTTCATTTCCACATGCCGCCAATACTAAGACCATCATAAAAACTGAAAATACCATCCACTTTTTCATATACTCTCACTCCTCATAAATTTTACTTCCATCCCCATTTTTGAAACACTTGATGGGATTCTTCCGTTTTAAGATAAGCAATGAATTGTTTTGCCTTTTTCTTGTTTCCACTCTTACTTGTTATGCTAACCGGGGTCCCTCTATAGAGCTTGTCTTCCTCAGGGAGTTGAACCAGGTCCGTCACATCCGCCAGACGGTAATGCCAGGATTCATATGTAATCCAGGCGTCCAATTTTGAATTTGCCTTCCATAAATTAATAGCTTCTGCACTGGACTTCACTGAAATGTCAATATTCCTGCTAATTCCAGGAATCAATCCTTTTCTTCCAGCTAAATCTTCCCATAGCCCCAGTTGCCCGGCTCCATTAACATCCACAATCTTTACGCCCTTCTTCGTTAAATCCTCCAATGACTGGATATTCTTTGGGTTTCCTTTTCTAACCAGGATTCCAGCTGACCGTGCATACAATTCTGTACGGTTTTTTCCATCAAGGACCTCCGGATGATCATGCATGAATTCTGTTAGCATATACTCGGACCCTCCGTATATGATATCCGCATCCTGTTTGGCTTGATTAATCCATTTTTCTTCGGGTCCCGCTGTTACTTCAACTTTTATCCCCGTTTCTTGGGTGAATCGTTCCGCCACTTCCTTGATAGGTCCAAAAGGTCCTCCTGGTCCATATACTTTTACGACATCGTTGACAGCTTGCCCCCGATTCGAACCCATTTCCGATGAAAATCCTAACAGTACTAGCATCAATGATATCCACCCTACAAAAATGACCTTTTTCAAGTCTTTCTTCTCCCCCTTCTAAAAAGCCTTTGTACTATAGATAACGGGACAAACTTCCAAACGGTTTGAAAAAAATTATTAATTATTTTTAACTTGCTGTATAATACATCTGGTGATATTAAGCTATTCTTCTTTTTTCTCATAAAAAAACCATTCGAAAAGTATCTTTTTTCGAATGGGGCATGACTTTAATTACATACTCTTTCAAGTCTCTAAAACCAGTGACAGAAAAGGTTAGCTTGAATTGCTTCCCTTTTTTCTCTGTCTATTTCTTTTAACAACAGCTATCACCAACAATAACAGAGGAATCAACGTTTGCATCAAAACCCCATAAAAAGGGAAGGCGATGATATCAAAACGACTGACATCCATAGCGCTAGGATACGACCAAAAGCTGAATTCTACAATCAAAATCCCTATTGGCCATACAACAGGACGATAGTCGGAGAGATTCAGCCACTGCGCGGTACCCAAAGCAGCCGCATAATAAAACACAGAAATTTTGACAAACGCTCCTACTATCCATACGGCCATGATGGCGGACTCCAAATGTTCAAAAAAGTCGGCAAAACTGATGTACCGAGATACATTCATCAGAGGATAATTCTTGGTGGATGTTGTTGATCCGAGTACAAAAAGAACGATAAGATTCACCACAACTAACGTCATCATTACAGCAAACACAGTCCTCATCCCATATTTCATTCCTTTTTTCATATCCGTTAAAAAAGGGAGTAGAAAAATCATCAGAAAAAACTCGCTGAACCATCCACCTGGTACAATCGAACCCTTGATTGGAGGCATAATTCCATTCCCTAATATCGGGAATATATTCTTAAATTCGAGATCAGGGCCCAGTAGGATGATTAAGAGGAGGATTGGAATGATAAAAACGGGAACCAACAATTGGGCAGCTCTCCCCAACACCTCTATCCCTCCGCGTACGATAAAGGCACAGAGGAGTATCATCGATGCCATGACCACGCTAATTGGGGTTTTGACCAGAAAAGAGTCGACAATATATTCTCCGTAACTTCTTAGGATTTGCCCTGTGATCGGGATATAAAAAAACAAGAATAAAAAACCGAGAATTTTCCCCGGAATCCGACCAATGATCTGTTCACTGAATTGGATAACCGTTTGTTTCGGATAAAGTTTGTGCAGTTTATAAGCGATATACACCGTCACATACCCGATGAGAGACGCCACAATGGGGGAAAGCCATAAATCAGTTTTGGCATATTTCGCTGTGATGCTTGGAACACCGAGAACAGCCGTTGCCACAATCGTCGGATACATCATGAATGCCATCTGTAAAGATGAAATCTTCCCTTTCTCCATCATCTTCCTCCTTTCTGTGATAGTATGTAAATCTGGAATCACGCAACCCACTGATAGAATTACTTTTTCATAAACTCTTCAAACGGCTTAATAAAGAGATTAATCCATTCAGTACGTCCTGCCCACTGCACGAGTACGAACTTGTGTAGCACCAAAACGATAGGATATTTAGCATAAAAAATGCCCAGTCAGCTAGTTTTGGTTCCTTTACGATTTCTTTTCCTTACAATAGCAATCACCAACAATAACAGAGGAATAATCGTTTGCATCAAAATACTTTGTAAAGGGAAGACGTTGATATCATTACGACTGACATCCACAGAGCTAGGCAACGACCACAAACTGAAAATGACAATCAAAATCCCTATCGGCCATACAACAGGACGATAGTCGGAGAGATTCAGCCACTGCGCTGTACCTAAAGCAGATGCATAATAAAAAACGGAAATTTTCACAAACGCCCCCACTATCCATACCGCCATGGCAGCGGATTCCACATGTTCAAAAAAGTCGGCCAAACTGATGTATCGAGATGCATTCATCAAGGGGTAAAGCTTTGTGGACGTTGTTGACCCAAGTACAAAAAGAACCGTAAGATTCACCACAATTAACGTCATCATCACGGCAAAAACAGACTTCATACCGGATTTCATCCCTTTTTTCATATCCGCCAAAAAAGGAAGAAGGAAAATGATCAGGAAAAACTCGCTGAACCATCCCCCGGGTACAATCGCACCCTTGATTGGGGGCATTATACCATCCGCCAATACCGGGAATATATTCTTGAATTCGAGATCAGGAATCAGCAAGAGGATTAAGATAAAGATTGGAAAAATGAAAACAGGTACAAACAATTGGGCAGCTCGCCCCAACACTTCTATTCCCCCGCGTACGATGAACGCACACAGAAGCACCATCGATGCCATGATCACACTAATGGGGGTACGTACCAGAAAAGAGCCGACAATAAATTCTGCGTAGCCTCTAACGATTAGCCCCGTGTTCTGGATATAAAAAAACAAGAGTAAAAAACCGAAAATTTTCCCCGGAATCCGACCAATGATCTTTTCAGTGAATTGGATCACCGTTTGTTGTGGATAAAGTTGGTGCAGTTTATAAGCGATATAAACCGTAAGATATCCTATGAGCGCAGCAAAAATGGGGGACAGCCATAAATCAGTTTTGGCATACTTCGCTGTGATGCTGGGAACCCCGATAATAGCCGTTGCCACAATAGTCGGATACATCATGAATGCCATCTGTAATGATGAAATTTTCCCTTTCTCCATCTGCTTCCTCCTTTCATTAATAGGATGAATTGAGTAACGCAACACCCACTAACAGATTCATTTTTCCATAAACTCACCAAATGGCTTGAAAAGAGTTTCGATCCATTGAGTGGGTCCTGACATCTGTGGGAGATTGAACATGGATAGAACCAAGCCAGTGAGGAGCAGTGTAAGAAATGCCACTTTATCTTTTTTAGGATTTTGTTTCATTTTCGGCCATTCATACAAAATGATTAAAGCTACGATCACGGTTGTACAAATAAAAGCCCCCCATCTCACTTGTCCTTCACCTCATTTTCAGACAACCCCGCCGGTTTGTTTATATAGCCCTGTCTTCGAATATGGGCCGCAACATCGACTTCCACTTCCATTTCCGCGAATATCTCATCCCAGTGGTTATCGACCTTATTAAACTGTTTAGGATATTTACGATAGAAATCTTTACCTAAGCCTAAAATGTCCGCTTTCTTATGCTGGGTATTCAGAAAAGCCATCTCGATGCGTTTTTCTATATCTTTTTGATATGCTCGTTCTGCAGCATTTAGAGACTTAGGATTTGAAAGGTTTAAATTCGTTCCATTCTGTATAACAGCTCCATCTGTAATTACCTTCACCGATAATCTCCATTTTTCATTGATAATTTGCGGAATGATCTTGACTTTGGCTGACACTGGACTTAAAGATATCTCCCCTTTTACCCCTTTGGGTTTTATGGTCACGGTATATGATTCCACTTCATCCCTTAACCACAATAGCCCTCTTGTTTCTTTTTCCGTCATCATCCCAGTCATTTTATCCTTTTTGAACACAGCTGTCCCGGCAATGTAAGGAATTCCCTGTAATTTCGTTTGCCCTTTCGCTGGTGGTAAAATTTTAACGAATGGAAGTGCAGCCGCTTGAGGTATACCCGTTAACATTTCATCTAAATCCTGCATAGTGACCAGCATCCCAATATGTAAATCAGATAGTTCCCTAAGCACTTCCCCTGAATAGTTTTCCAGGGGTGGTAGAGATTCAAGGATAGGCTTCGCTTTCCCCATGCTGACATATACATTTGCTTTCTCTCTAGGCTGCGGATGGCGCAGCAAAAAATCCAGCTGCTCTTGAATTCCTTCCTTCGCTAACTGTTCACCGAATACAAATACTTTACAATGTCCCCAAAATACTTTTCGCGGAAGCTTGCTTTGAAGCTTGGACAATGCATCTGAAATATTGGAGCCTTTTTCATATCTCACCAATGTCGTAACCGCCCCCCCTCCTGGACTGGTCCCTCCTCCTTGACCACCGCCTCCACTACTTATTGAACTTGGAATAAAGACTTGGACGGATAGTTCTATTTGATTATTATCCTTCTTATCGATGGCGGCTGCTGTGACAATCGCCAAATCAGTGATTTCTGTTCGATCCCAACAACCGCTTAGAAAAGGGGTTGTTCCACTAATACCGAGAAAAAGAAGGACGCTTTTCAAGAAATGACGCCTCTTTACTTTCTCCAATATCTTTGTTCGCCTCCAGCAATTATTCACTCCGTTTCACTTCCCCTTTTTGGATTTGGTCCCTGCTCCGGGGGTTGACGGTATACATTAGAATCCCCTGTGAGACGCGGGCGTGTATCCATCCTCCACCAAGGAGCTCTCCACAGCACATCTTTCAGCTCTTGACCTTTTAACGGTGCCAGTGGCGTTAAGTAGGGAACGCCGAAGGAACGCAAGCTGCATAAGTGAATGACTATGGCAATGATCCCCATCATGATACCAAGCAGTCCTAATGTACCGGCAAGCAGCATCATTGGAAAACGCAGCATCCGGAAAGCAATTCCGGCAATATAACGAGGCATCATAAAAGAAGCGATTCCCGTAATCGCAACCACAATGACCATTGGCGCTGAAACCAACCCCGCTTGTACGGAAGCTTGACCAATCACTAGCGCGCCAACAATGCTGACAGCAGAACCTACCTGCTTCGGCAATCGAACCCCTGCCTCTCTTAGTGCTTCAAAGGTAATTTCCATAGCCAATGCCTCTACTATTGCAGGAAAAGGGACCGATTCCCGTGATGCCGCGCTGCTTAGCAGGAGTGAGGTTGGGACCGCCTCATGATGGAACGTCAAAATAGCAACATATAGGGACGGAAGCAAAAGAGATAATCCCATAAAAATATAACGTAACCAGCGGATAAAAGTGCCTGCCATAAAACGTTGAGCATAATCCTCTTGTGATTGAATCAAAGAAAAGAAGGATATGGGTGCAATTAAAGTAAAAGGGGTTCCTTCTACAAGAATGACAGCCCGTCCCTCCAGCAAACTGGCACAGGCTACATCCGGCCGTTCTGTCGTCATGATCTGAGGGAAAGGTGAATACGGATTGTCCTCAATCATTTCCTCGATGTACTCGCTTTCTAAAATACCGTCTATTTTAATTCGTTCCAACCGAGTTGTAATCTCTTCAATCAGTGTTTTATCCGCAAGTCCATCAATATAAGCAATCGAAACATTCGTCCTGGTATAAGTTCCGATCTTCATCGATTGTATTTTAAGGGCAGGACTTTTAATAATACGTCGCAATTGGGACGTATTTACCTCTAGAGATTCAATAAATCCCTCTCGTGACCCCCTTACTCCCCCCTCTGCCATAGGTTCTTCAATCGCCCGCTTTTCCCATTTGGACAATCCTAAAGAAAATCCATCACTTTCCCCTTCATATAGAAGGATCGGGTTTCCAGTAGAAATTGATTCAATGCAGTCCGCCAACATATTCACTTTTACCACTTTAGGAACGGGCATTTTATGTTCAATAAACTCATTTAATGACTGTGGCTCTTTTGATGACTCCTGCATGAGTGGAGATAGCACATATTGCTCTATCGCCTCGATGTCTGAGAGTCCCGCAATGTAAATAAGCATGGCTCGCGTTTTTCCGAAAAGTAAGAACGAGCGGAACATGACATCCGAGCAATTATCATAAACAGAACGAAGTGTTTCTACATTTAGACTGAAATTCGCATCAAGTGCATCTGCAGGCTTAGAATCTTGGTAATTATTCTGTACACTGGATTTTTTTTCTTTCGTTTTCTTTAACAATCTACCCACATTACGAATCAAGCTGAATCCCCCCATTTTTTTGCAGGTCGCTCTAACTCCATTTTTCTATGTTTCTTCATTAAGGGTATTTTATACAGAAAATCCTGTTTCCGACATGAACTAATTTTCATGGAAAAGCCATGTCATAAGTTGATTTTGAATAAACCGTAAACTCTTGTGATATCCTGTTTGTAATTAATAACTAAGGGGTATATCAAAAACCGAGGCTATTGTCGAAAATACTGTCTCTGGCGGAGTATTGTTTTTTGAATAAGCTACACAGGACCATAAAGTAGGGGTTACTTTTTTAAAGAAAGGATATTGTTTTAAATACCTTTTTTATATTGCATGGGCAATCAGACTAAAACATTAGAAGATAAGGGAGATTCTATGTCATTCTTAATCACATTGCTCGGATTATTGGTGTCCACAATAATCGCTACAATATTAAATGCTATATGGCCTCGTATCCCACTTCCGATATATCAAATATCCATGGGAGCAGTGTTCTCATTATTACCATTTCAATTATCATTTGATTTTCATTCAGAATTATTTATGATCTGTGTCATTGCTCCGCTGCTTTTTACAGAAGGAAAAAATACGTCTCGTAAAGAAATGCTAGAATTGCGTAAGCCAATTCTGTTATTGGCCTTTGGGTTAGTATTTGTGACGGTTTTTGCAGGAGGCTTTTTCATCCACTGGTTAATACCTGATATGCCGATGGCTGTGGCTTTTGCTTTAGCCGCAACAATTACTCCAACGGATGCGGTAGCGGTACAATCGATTACAAAAGGATTGAAATTGCCTGGAAACATGATGCCCATCCTTGAGGGTGAATCACTTTTCAATGATGCTGCCGGAATCGTCGCTTTTAAAGTTGCCCTGGCAGCTGCCTTAACTGGAGTGTTTTCTATAAAAGATGCATCGCTTAATTTTATATTTGTAGCTTTAGGCGGCATCTTTATAGGGATCCTATTGGGCTATTTAATCGTTAAATTACGATTATTTTTACGGGTTCATGGACTTGAAGAAATCCCAATGTCTATTGTCATTGAACTAATTACGCCTTTTGCCATCTATATGGCAGCTGAAGAATTCCATGTTTCCGGAATCTTGGCAGTGGTTGCTGCAGGTGTCATTCATGGCATCGAGCGGGATCGCCTTCAGAGTTCCACGACTAAATTGCAAATTGTATCAACTAATACATGGTCTGTATTAGGTTATGTCTTGAATGGACTTGTATTTGCTTTGTTAGGATTTATGTTGCCGAGTGTTTATCAGGAAATTGAGTCCAACTTAAATAGGGGCATTCTTTTTGGGATAAGTGTCTTAATCGTTCTTTTATTATTGGTGATCCGTTTTATATGGGTATACATCCTGCATGATACTTTTACGAAAAACAGAGTGAATCCATTAGAGCAATTCATTATGTCCAGGGTTCATCCAGAAGATAGCAATGACACCGATGAGGAGAATGTTTCAAGATCCCGATTTGCATTTTTGACATCCGTTTGCGGCATTCATGGAACCATTACATTGGCTACAGCTTTATCCATACCATATTTCATGCGGGATGACACTTTATTCCCGATGCGTAATACAGTCTTGTTTATCGCAGCTTGCGTTATATTGTTAAGCGTCACCTTGGCTACGGTTCTCTTGCCATTACTGGTAAAGACACCGATTGAATTCAAAGATGAGCGTCTAACCTCTGAGGAGGCTTATAAAATTGTTTTAAATAAAACGATCCATCAACTGAGCAAAGAAGCAACCATCGAGAATCAGAAAGCGGTCCATCAAGTAATGGAAGATTTAAATGAACAAC
Organism: Peribacillus sp. FW305-BF15; assembly: GCF_058783805.1. Taxonomy (NCBI): domain Bacteria; kingdom Bacillati; phylum Bacillota; class Bacilli; order Caryophanales; family Bacillaceae; genus Peribacillus; species Peribacillus sp. FW305-BF15. The sequence goes on from NZ_JBYSYV010000014.1 coordinate 86,767, forward strand.
TGATAGATTTGGAACGGGGAATAACGAATCGACCGGATGATCGGACAATACGCGAATTAGTGGAGCTAGGAGCCAATAAGGAATTGGAAGTCGTTTCTGGATTAGTCGAAAAAGGGACTATATCTGAAACAGCCTTTGAACTATATAAAGTGTATCTTTCAAGAACCTCGAATTATATGCAAAAATCCTCCCTGAAAAGGGCTTGGATCAATTTGCAGGCTATTCTTTTCAAGAAAAAGATCAATGTCAAATGGGATAAGAAATGGGAAGCGAAATTAGAGGACTCCATCGTTAAAAATGCGGACCTGATCAGGGAGTTTCGTAAAGCACAAAAAGAAGCTTCAAAGGAAGCCATTTTATTGATCAAACAACAAACTGCACCTGAAAACCGCCATGAAGTCATGCTTGTCATCCAAAGATATAATCGTTATTTGAATCCGTTCGGAACCTTAAGTGAAAAAGAAGCAAAACGCTTTGAAGAGATGGTAAGTCAATTTCAGTTGAATGCGATGCAAATCGAACGTGATATCATTGCGCAAATGGTTGAAGATGAGCAAATATCCATACAAACAGCAACTGAGATTAGACAAAACTTAATCTACGATGAAATGATAATGATACAAAATTGATAAAATATTAAGAGACTCCGATGCAACAGGAAGCGGTGTCTCTTTATTTACATTCCAAGGCAAGGATGAATACCTCAGGAAAAATAAAATGAAATGACTGTAGATCGAGCAGGTATAAGGGCTTTCATCGAAATTCCAGAGGATTCATGGCATCTGTTCCCATTATTCTTTATGGCCCTCACAATGGAGTTAAATCACCGTTTTGCAGCTTTTACAATTGAACCTAAATCAGTTCATAAAAGTATCATGAAGCTGGCAGGTCAATACAACGAACTCTTCTTTGAATTCAAGATGCATCGTAATGACAATGAAAAAAAGCATGTTCGTTTCTGTGTTTCACGAGTATTCGCTCCAAACTCACGAGTATTCGCTCCAAATTCACGAGTATTTGCTCCAAACTCACGAGTAAAAACATCAAATTCACGAGTAAAAGCATCAAACTCACGAGTATTCGCTCCAAACTCGCCTCTAAAAGCACCAAACTCACGAGTATTCGCTCCAAACTCTCCAGTAGAAGCCCGATGCCCCCTTCCAATTTACTCGGTTGATCAATCCTCTGTGCCGATCCTTCTCAATCCCTTCTTTATCAATTCCTTCATTCATTATTTTCACTTGGAAGCGAAAGTAGAGATAGAAAGCTTTCGAAAATCCCCTGTTTCGTCCGCACCATTATCGAATCTTGCTCTGTGAACAAACAGATGATTTCTTCTGCCCGGAAAAACATGCTGCATTTCTCCTTTTCTGCCGACAAAATACGGTCTTTTCCTCTCCTTCAAGCATTCCATCAATACCTACACTTCCTCATTCCATTCACGATTGCGGATAAGCAACTCTATCGCCTTGATCTCCTTATCTATCTCTACGTTTATTTTCATCCATGCAACCTCCCTTTGCTTATAATGTAAGTATATTAATATCTTAATATTTGGCTTGTAATTTCCAGCTACATGCCCCTTTATTACGATAACATGCTTGAAATGGATACTCAGATACACTAAATAACCGTCCAAATAATTGGACGGCCCTTTGATAGTGCATCTAATTCCGGATTCGATGCGTTTACATAAATTAAGATCACTCTTTACTTGTAAAAGTACTTGGCATCACCACAGCGATTACCTCTCCACGGGCGCAAAGTTTATCGAGTGCAAATACCTCTGTTTCGATTCTCCATTTCTTAGGGTGAATTTCATGAATCGTCCCAACAGCCATTAATGGCACATCATTTGGGGTTGGCTTTACGAACTCCACATTCAGTGACGCAGTCACGAACCTGGGTGGTTCCACTCCATCTCCAACTTCATGACCGTTTTTACGGTGTAAAGCCAATGCAGCGGAACCTGTTCCGTGACAATCAATTAAAGAGGCAATCAAGCCGCCATAAACAAATCCTGGAATTGCAATATGCTCTGGACGTGGTGTATAGATAGTCCTTGTTTGCTCGTCTTGCCAACCTGTTCGAAAATGATGACCATCTTTGTTCAAGCGACCGCATCCATAACACCAGGCAAATGCATCTGGATAATCATCTTGAATCGCTTTTATCACATTCTCCTCCATCATCTCTCCCCCTTTTTCAGAATATTATAACATCATTAAAGTATAAGGGGTCTATTTGGATACATGCTGAAAGGTTAGTTTTTTGAAATTCCATGAGTCTTTATTGAGGGTAATACCAAGTTTTAATTTTCATAGAATAGTAACCTGATGCAGCTTTAATCGAAAACACACATAAAAAGTTTGCAAGAATCCCTGCTCCTTTTACTCGATATAATTGACAAAGGCCCCTGTAAGCCAGAAGCATTCAGGAGCCTTCCTTTGACTGATATAGAGTTAAGAAGTGTCTACCATTCTATTGCAGGCTTACCTTCTTATTAAAAGTTAAGCCTTTTTCTTAAATCCCAATACTTGAATGTCATTTTACCCATTTTCGACTTTGAAAGTGAATTATATTTACGTCCAAGTGCTTGATTTTGTTTTTCTAGCTTAGTAATTTGTTTAAGTTGAACTGTGTTCAGTTTTTTTAATTGCTTTACTTCTTTAGCTAATTCCTTATTTTTCCCTTTCATATCATATTTTTCTTTATCAACAACTGCCCGTTCTTTGATTGAAATCTCCACATCTTTTGGTTTTAGCTTTGGATTGCCAAAGGTTTCAAATCCTATCGTTTTTAGATAAGGGACGTTATTTTGAAAATTTCGTTCAAAGTTTCCATACCTTTTATGGATGTGGAGAAATGTATAACATCCAGCTTTTTCTGCTGAAATGATTTGACCATACCCAGACAGTTTAAACAGTTTTTCGACTCGGTTTATTTCTTCAGGTATGTTTTTGACAATATAGATGAAAACTTCGTCAACATTAAACTCCGCAGGCAATATTTTCACTTTTTTTAATGATGTATGCCTAATCAGTTCATCAAAGTCATCTTCATCAATATAAAACATATTCGCACTTTCATTCACATAATCGGTAATGCGCTTGCTCCATAATGGTCCTTGCAGTTTTTTTATTGCTTCCGAAAATAAAAACTGCCTGCTAACTTGATACATTCGTTGGGCCGCAAACTCATATATATCCTTATTACATAATGCTAATTTGACAGCGTCACGGAAATCCTTCTCTGTAACAGCATATAACGGGTAATCTTCGCCAAAAAGCTTCATATGCATTTTGGTTGGATTCATTATTACAGCCTTCCTTAAAATCCCATACTCCAATAGCTTTGTAGACAGTTCCAGACTGCTGTCCATTTCCTCACTTCTCCAGGTTATCCCAATATCACTATTCACGATTAATTGTTGGGCATTCTCCCTTGTCAAAGCACCGTACCATGTAAGCCCATCCGTATTTTTAAGGAGGTATGCCGCCTCTTCCTTAAACTGAGAATCATCTTTAACCCATTTGAATTTATCCCCCGCCACATCAAGTGATAGATTCGGGATCTCACGTTTTAATTCTTTAAAAGCAGTAATAATGGGAATGGTCTTCCAATCCGGGTCGAATTTCCCTGTATATACAAGCTTGTTTTTTAACCGGGTCTGCCATTCCGCTGATTCAACGTTTGGTATCATCGGGGTAAGCAGGGAAACTTTGTTTTTTTCTTTATTCAAATTAAGAATTTCGATGACAAATTCGCACATCTCTTCTGTTTGACATAAGAAATACGCACACTGATCATATATATTTTTGATGCTCTCGAATTTCTCTTCATTAACATCCTGACCTATGTGAGTCAATCCTGTAGCATAAACTAATGTATTCTTTATGATATGCTTATGCTTTGCGATTTTTTCAACAGTCTCAATGCTTCTGACAAATAGCCAATCATATTCCTTTTGACTCCAATAATGAGAAATGAGCATTTCAGCTATATCGAAATCAATGACACCTTTTTTTACCCATTCATCACCGGCGGCATTAAAAAAAGGATCTACAAAAGGATTGAGAATGGTTATATTATCAAATTTCTCTAGTGGCTGAATTAAGATATCACGTTTGACCGGACTAGCTAAAAGTAAGTCAACTTCGATGTTGGAATCTAACGCAATGGTCGATGCTAAGGAAGATAAAAATACTGCAGATCCATCCATTGAATTCATGTCAATAAAGCCAAATAGAAGTACCTTCATTTTTCTGTTTTCAACTAGTTCATGTGAATTCAAAGTTTTCACTCCAATGACTGAAATCTGATATGAATTTTTATTTCTTTATTTGTTCTTTAATAGATGATTTAAGCGCAAGATATTTTAATGTGAATTTCCCTGCATACGTAACGTTGAATTTATGTTCTAACAACTTAAGTCTTCGTATTTCTTTGTTAAGCTTAATATTTTCCTTTTGGGCCATCTTACTTTTTTCTAATTCTTCTCGCAGCCTATTATTTTCTTTTGTAACTTTCTCAATGGTTTTTTGTTTTTCCATGCCGTTGCTCTCTATGAGCTCCAATGTCATGGACATCATGTCTTTCATTTGTAATTCGAGTTCCTCATACATCGTTTTCCAATATTCGTTTCGCTCGTCCATATTGAAAAAACTCCCCTCCATTAACCTTTGATGATCTCCAATTCTCTTTTTATAACAACATCTACAGCGCATTTTTCCCGAATCGACTGAGAAGCTTGTTTTGACACTCTTAAAAATACGTCCGAGTTGTAATATAAGCGCTCTATTGCATCGGCAATATCGGTAGGAGACTCAGGTTTTGTTAGAAGGCCAGAAACGTCATGTTTAACGAATTCCGGGATTGCCGTAATATCTGTTGAAATTGGCACTAGTCCGCTCGACATTGCCTCACACATGGAAACCCCTTGAGAATCCAAACGGGTCGGGCAAAGGAAAATTCCATACTTCTTATGTAATGCAGCGATTTTCTCCTGAGAAAGGAAACCTTTATGAATCGTTACATTCTCAAAATCCCGGATTGGCTCAACGGTTTGATCGAACAATTTTCCATCGCCATAAAATGCAAATTCCAACTTATCGAAGTATGGTCTCTTCGATAGTTCCAGCACTGCTTTCACCGATAGGTCATTGGCGTATTTTCGTGAAGCGTATGGCCTGATTGAAAGGACTTTTGTCCGCATTTCAGCTGGCTTTTCAATAAAGGTAAACAGATTGTCATCTATGACATTAGGAATGATTATTGAATTTTTCGATTCTGCTCTTGCATCACATTCCGCTATATGCTCTTTGAACCATTTGGATATATGAACAAAGGTTGTATCCAATTCAGTCGTTTGATAAAACCAATTCATAAAAGAAAGCTGTGATACATAATAATCGTCCGACATTTCAAGTATCTTCCTCAAGCTTTCAGGGCTTTCAAGAAAATTAAACCATCTTCTATGCCATGCCTCCGTTTCAAATCCATGTATCCAGGTGATAATCGGTAAATCCGTGTTCGTTTCTTTTATCGCTTGCACCATTTTTGGATTAACAAAATGAATGAGCGCTTTTTTATGTATTTTATGATTTAAGAAAATGCGCAAATGCTGTTCAGTTCCTCGATAAACAGGCACATCTTCATACGTATACTTTTCCGCTTTTTTATAGGCAGGATGCAAAACAAAGACATCCACCTTCAAACCCTCATCCAGATAAGCCTTGACTCTTCGGTGGATAAACCCATTCCGATATAACTGATCTTCATGTGGATAAGCATTCGTAATGATCACATATCTATCTTTTTCACTAAATGTAAGCTCATATAGATTTATAGATTCCTCCATTTTTGTTCACTCCTACTATTCAGTCATCTTCAATCAGCCTGCTACTTATCTGTAAATGAAGGATTTTAAAAAAAAGACCCTTTTCCAACCACTTTTTAAAACCGTCAATCGATTATAACAAACATGTATTACTGAATATTGACATCAGTGTGAGAATTCTGTAAATAAAAGTAAAGTTTTCATGAACTTTTATATGTTTTTGTAAAGCTTCAGTATGTATAAACAAGCAAAATAAAGAAGGACGATCCAGTTACCGGAATCGCCCTTTCATATATTTCCCAAAAGCTTAGACTTGATTATTTTTATATCCATAATGGGGTTATTGGTATAGTTACCAGTCAGTTACTTTTTTCTACTTCCAGAATTATTCAAGCATGTTTTTGTAAGAATAGAATAAAATCGAAAAAAGACCAATTTGCTGAAGAGAGTGATATAGATGGAGGCAATTACCTTTAAAGCATGTGCAATCAGTAATGAAATCGATTTGAACAAAATCGCCATTCATTGCGGCATCCCCAAAAAATTCACCTGGGAAGAGCCTTTAATTCTTAAAGGCGATATTCTACGTTCCATCCTTTATAAAAATGTGGACGAATCGCAGCAGGTGCTGGTTTTTTCCTTTGGCAGCATCGTCTTCATCAATTACTCACATGAGGATGAGATCAAGGCATTTTCCTCCTTTATCCAATCATTCGAGCCCGACATTGATCTCGTCAATGTAGATAGATATACGGATGATTACAGCCTTCACTTCAGTGAAACTGAAAACATCAATTTGACAGACGAATATGTAGTTGTTCCTAAATATGAATTTTTCTACCCTGAATTAATTTCCACCATTCTCGCAAAATCGGTGGCACTTGAAAAGACGGAGGAACAACTAGGAAAAATCCACGACAAGCTTGAAGCCATGATTGACCGACTGGAAAAAGGCAAGCTCAGAATCGGTAACAAGGAACTAGCGAGGACTACGGCAAAAATCGTACGTCACGAGTACAATACCCTGGCATATATCATGATTCTGGATAAACCTGATATTACATGGACAAGCAGCATTGCCGGCGAATTTTATGATAGAATGCTTGAATTTTTTGAATTGAATGATCGGTATAAAATCTTGAAAAGTAAAACCGAAATTTTATATAACATCATGGATGGGTTTTCTAACATCAGCCATTCGATCAGGGGACTATTCGTTGAATGGATTATTGTAATTCTCATTGTCTTTGAGATTCTTCTGACGATTTTAGAAATTATAGGATGGATTCCATGAATTCTTAATCATATCGTTTGGAATATCTTCAAAAAAATAAGCATCGTTTTGATGCTTATTTTGCGTTTAACCACTTCATCATATTTAAGCTGACTGTATACTGTCGTTTAACTACATGCTTTTCCTATCGGGACAAAGCATTCCAGAAGTTAGCTAAATCCCCCTTGATCCAGAGCAAAGTGGAAAATGAATTCCTCCCCTTCTTCCCCGTTAAATCTGTATCCTTTGTCAATGAATCCAACTTTCTTATACAAATTTATCGCTGGGATATTCGAATGATGCACCGTTAGAATAATCTCATCTTTATCTGGATGACTTAGTTTGATCATATCAGGAAGCACTTTTAACGCCTTAAAAGCTATGCCTTTTTTTTGATGGCGCAAATCCAAGGAGAATGATTTAAGAAGGATCGCATTCTCATTATTTGTATATTGATTTCCCGCTTTATCCGTATATAAGGCAAAACAACCAATCAAATCCTCATCTAAATAAATGACCATGGGGAGATTATATTTATCCTTCCTGAAGTCTTCGATAACTTTTAAAGGTATAGAAGTATAGATTGCTTGTTCTATAGGTAAACAATAATTGCTCAGCGCCTCAAGGTCACTTTCCATAAAAGGTCTAATAATTAAGCCAGCCATCATACTTGCACCCCATTTTCATATTTCAGATAAAGCCATATTAACAGAAACTAATGTTTTACACTCCAAGTAAAGTAATTTTCAAGAAAATTCATTCACACAAAAAAGGAATGGATTTGTTTACCACTCCTTCAGACTGTGGATAAGCTCAATGAAAACAAGTTTACCTGCATTTTTTATTTGAATGGTTCTGTTGATTTCAGAAATCCGCTCCCTTTCCGCCGACTGTCTGCCAAGCCTCCTCGGCGCAAGCGTCTCCGGGGTCTCCGGCTAGCCAGTTATTGGGCTGGAATGTCGCAAATCTCTTTAATCCAATGAGAATTACAGGAAAAAAAACACCAATGAAAATCTAATCTTGTTTTAATTTCATGGTTCGGGGTGGGACCAATTCGAACACCCTTTTGTCAATAAATTGTTGGAACAGCCAGACTGTAGACGAATTGGAAAAAAGCCTGTTTCCCTACAATATCACTTTTATAAAATTCCAGTTGATTGGAACGGAAGGTACGAGACTCCTGCGGGAAAAGCGTAGCCAGGGAGACCCCGCAGGCGAGCGCCGAGGGCGGACCGCCCGCGGAAAGCGAGTGCCTGGAGTGGAAATCATTACACATCCCCCCTTTCGGAAACCCGCTCCCTTTCCGCCGACTTTCTGCCAAGCCTCCTAGGCAGAAGCGCCTGTGGGGTCTCGGCTAGCCAGTGATTGGGCAGGTGTGTCGCAAATTTCTTCAATCCTATGAGGCTTACAGGAAAAAAACACCAATGAAAATCTAATCTTGTTTTAATTTCATGGTTCGGGGTGGGACCAATCCGAACTCCCTTTTGTCAAAAAATTGATGGAACAGTCAGAATGTAGATGAATTGGAAAAGAGCCAGTTTCCCTACAATATTACTTTTATAAAATTCCAGTTGATTGGAACGGAAGGTACGAGACTCCTGCGGGAAAAGCGTGGCCAGGGAGACCCCGCAGGCGAGCGCCGAGGAGGCTCCCGCCCGCGGAAAGCGAGTGCCTGGAGTGGAAATCATTACACATACCCTCTTTCGGAAATCCGCTCCCTTTCCTCCGACTGTCTGCCAAGCCTCCTAGGCAGAAGAAGGAGTTTCCAATCCTTTTTTCTTCTGTTTTTGAACGCTTGATGTTAAATCATTTAGGCGCTGATAATTCGCTTTCGGTTACCCATTTATGGTTCTTCACTTTTTCTCCTCCCGTAGTCGGTGTGAAATCGACCATATAAACAGTCGTTTTTTCGGCAGATTCAACTTCAGCGACTGCCCCGTTCATCCCTTCCATATGAGAAGCATTTACTGTGACCTCCGCTCCGGGTTCATACGCCACTTCACCTGCATCTTTGATTTCTTCGTGAATGATCCATTTATGATTTTCCACTTTTTCTCCGCCAGTTGCAGGCGTATACGAAATTGCATAAGCAGTCGTATCAAAGGCACCCACTATTGTTGCTTCCGCCCCTTTCATGCCTTCCATATGACCTGATTCGATAATCGCTTGACTTCCAACTTCATAGGTTGGATTTTCTGCCGGTTTTAATCCCTCCGGAACATCATCCGAGCTAGAATGGTTCATGTCCATTTCACTATGTTCCTTTACTTCTTTCTCTTCTTTGTTTTTATCATCGCTGTTGGAACATGCTCCAAGGACTAAAAACAGGGCTGCAAATAATGATAAGATGATAGGCAATTTTGTTCTTATTTTCATATTGAATAAAACCTCCTTTATGATTACATCCATCTTACCAATTAAATATGCAGAAAATATGGAGTACACTCGTGACTGAATGTAACCTGATGGCGATCATATTAAAGGTCTGGATAAAAGTGAACAGCATGCCATCGAGCGTGGTTTAACGAGGAAAAAGAATGGTTTAGTGATAGAGAGGGTATTTGAGGTATTCATTCCTGCCGGATCGTGCTTGGAAATCAAGCAAGAAGGACTTGGTCAAAAGTCCTTCCTCTGTCTAGTCTTCCAAAGTTGATTGTTCGATTTTTTGCATGATATGTGAAAGGTTCAGGGAGGCATGTTTTTTATAATCCCTGCCTATGGATTTGAATAACCCTTTCGCTATACCTATTAACATGATTTTCGTATGTCCATCAGAAATAATGGACTTATTAGGGAAACTTGATTCAGCATGTGCACCGCCAATTTTATTAGCTGTTTCCTTAATAAAATCAATGACTTTAATTTCCTGGGTTTTTCCTTCGATGTCGATTTTATAGATAATTTGATTTCTCCAAAGCTTTAGCTCAATCCTTTGTTTAGTATAATCGAAGAGTTCTTCCGTAATATGATCATGATCATTGCTCATTTGATTGGAGTCTTTAATGGGATACAATTTCGGGTTAGGATTGATTTTCTTTATTAAGGATTGGTCAATTGTGACCTTTTCCCGCTTTATGCGCGTATTTTTCGTTTCACAGAGAATCAGCCTTAACTGTCCGGCAATTATATTGTTGAATTCTTGTAATCCAAAGAATTCAACAAGCATTACACTATATTCCAAAATGGTGATGGCTTCATCGAATTTTCGTTTAGCAGCTGCATTCGATCTAGTAAAAACCAATCGGTTCTTCTTCTCCATATCCTTCTCACCCCACTGAATTCGAATGTATTGAATAAATAGTAAAACATCCATAATGGATGTTTCAGACTGTAGACAAATTCGTAGTAAGACAGTTTGCCTACAGTTTTCAAGTGTTCTCAGAAATTCGCTACTTTTCCGCCATAAAGCATTCAGCGGGTTCTCTACCGGCCAACTATTCGGCAGGAGTGTCGCAAATTAATATAGTAATAGTTTTCTAAGTCTTGCATATCCATGACATCCTATGGAAAGACCATTCTATAAAAAACTGTCTAGAATGGACAATCTTTCGATAAGGATGCCTTTGATATTCAGATTTTTTTATACTATCTATCGAAGTGCTGTTTCATTAACTCTTTAAATCGTGTTCCATCTATTTCTTCTTTCGTCATTTTTCCATTTTCCCACTGTGTAAAGGAAGTATCGGTTAAAGTGATGTTCCCGCTGTTTGTCAAACGGGTGATTAATGGATGTTTATTGAATGGCGATTGGGGATTTTCCCTGATGATCGTTTGGACCTCATTAAGTTCCGCTACATTTCCCACGGGTTGTGAAGAATCGAAAGCATAGCCTATTCTCCAATCGCGATCTTTATGTTTCAGTTTTAATTCAAGGATATGATCTCCGTGGTTAGTACTTTCTTTTTTTATCCTGAATTCGCCATTTCGGGAAACGACCGTTTCTCCGTTCAACGGAACTGGTTTTAATGGCAGATTCCCGCCAAAACCCGTATCGATCAAATAGGTTTGGCCCTCATGGTTCAATAGAATGGTGACATGTGTCCTTCCTATGGTCATCCACCCCTGATTATAGATGACACCACGAACCAAAGATACATCAAAGTCATTTTCCAACAGGAAAAAATAAAGGGCTGAATTCAATTCATAGCATAATCCCCCCTCATTCCTCAGGAGGACTTTGTTCATGATATTCGCTTTATTGATATCACTCAGATGGGATGCCATGATTGATAAGTTTTCAAAAGGAATGGTTTTCGCTGTCTTATCAAGAATTTCGTCTAATTTTTCAAATGTCAGTTTCACATCTTCCTGGAGCCCTATTCTTTTCCTGAATAATGCATTCAGTTCATTCATTAAGATTCCCCCCTTAGACAGATACCGGCGAAGCGTATCTTGACTTTGTATATATTCATTATACTTTGTCCATATTTCATCCTTCAATCAATCTGCCATCAGCTCCACCTTTTGCTTATCACCTGAAAAGAGGTCGCCCAATATTGTCCTTATCCTGGGCAACCTCCCCCATTCATGCACCGAGGCAGTTTTTCTTTAATCATTCATTTACCTGTAAGATTATTTTACCTACATTCTTATTGGCTTCCATATGTTCATGCGCCCTTTGTACCTCTTCAAAAGGGAAGACATGGTCCACGATTGCCTTGATTTCATTTTTGCGGAATAACGGCATTGCCTTTTTAACGAATTCTTCCGTTAACTCTTTTTTATATTCATCACTCCGGGGAGTTAGTAGAGTGCCTTTTAATTGAACTCTTTTTAAGAGAAGTTCCATCAGGTTCACCTTCTCGACTACAGTTCCGCCTAGAATGCCTATCAGTACCCATCGTCCATCAGTTTTTATGCTTTTAAGGTTTTTCTCCCAGTAAGAAGCACCGATGAAATCCAGGATAACATCCACTCCTTGATTATTTGTAGCTTTCAGGATTTCCTCATCAAAAGCTTGTTCTTTATAGTTGATACAGATATCCGCTCCTAGTGAGTGACAGAAATCCAATTTTTCCTTTGAGCCGGCTGTAGTGATGATTTTCGCTTTTGTCAGTTTTTTTGCCAGTTGGATAGCTGCAGTGCCTACACCGCTTCCGCCAGCATGAATCAATACCGTTTCTTGATCCGTCAATTCACCTAACCAAAACAAGGTTTGGTACGCAGTCAAGAATACTTCAGGAATCGCTGCCGCTTCTTCAAATGACAGGTTATCCGGTATCTTCATTGCACGATCAGCCGGCATCAAGGCATATTGAGCATAACCGCCGCCGTTTACAAGGCCCATCACCCTCGTCCCCGTTTGTATATTTGCTCCTTCCCCTGTTTCCACCACTTCCCCGGAAACTTCAATCCCCAATATTGGATTGGCCATATAACCGGATTTCCCTTCCCGGGAAACAATATCCGTTCTATTTATCGCAGACGCTTTAACCTTTATTAATATTTCCCCTTTACCGGGCACGGGCTTTGAAAAATCTTTAAATAGTAATTGTTCTGCACCACCCGGTTCTTTAACCACTACTGCTTTCATTTGCCCCACTCCTTACCATTAAATTAGTGACCATCCTTTTAAAATGGTTTGTCTTGAAGATGGAAACTATCCTACTCCAAAAAATATCCACAAGCAAATAATTAGGTTTTGGCAAACAAGGCAGAATAAAAAAAGTCGATGTCCCTTTCGGGGCCATCGAGCTTTTTTTGAAAAGTTTATATTATCTTTTATTAAGCGATTGACTTCTATCCAGGTCATGATGCAATTGTGCTGCCGGAACCTTAGGGTTAGGAATCTGTCCTTTTGCGACTGGTTCAGCTACATAAACAAAATCTCCCGTACCATCTGGGGCGCTTCCTGTTGCCCATAGGCCATCTGCCGATTCATTACCTTCCGATAAGTTCCAGAATTCGTACGCTTCCGGTTGAGATTCCATTTCCGCTTCCGGTGGGAATGATGCGGGAACAACCACGCCATTTTTTTCTTCAAGTTCTGCAATGGCCGCCATCCATTGATATTGGTGGTAACGATCACGGGCTAACATTTTACGGAAGGTAGCACGTACCCCTTCATCTTTTGTCATATGATATAAACGGGCCACTTGAAGGCGTCCTTGGCTTTCAGCATGCAGATTGGATCGCATGTCTGCTAATAAATTTCCGCTGGCTACGATATAAGATCCGTTCCAAGGCACCCCATTCGAGTTGGTTGGCAGTCCGCCAAGACCGCTTACAAGCAAATGCTGGGGATTGATACCACCCATGATCGCTGCTGTAGCAGGATCTTTTGCGGCTTCTGCTTGATCTTCTGGAGAAGCGCCATCAAGCAATTGACTAATGAGTGAACAAAGCATCTCTACATGTCCAATTTCCTCTGTACCGATATCCATCAGCATATCTTTGTATTTTTCTTCTCCACGGCAGTTAAATCCCTGAAAAAGGTATTGCATCATGACAGTCATTTCCCCAAACTGTCCACCTAACACTTCCTGAATTTGACGGGCAAGCATCGGATCTGGTCGATCTACCTTAACTTCAAATTGCAATTCTTTTTGATGGCGAAACATATTAACTCCTCCTTTTTTTATATGATGTACGGTTTTTTATTACCCGCCTGTACATGCTTAAAACCATAATTCAGTTATAATGAACAATAATTAGAAGAAATTTACATACCATTAACATTGATGACTGAACTAATAAGCCAAGGATTTTCTTTGTGCTATGAATCGCTCAATAAATAAGATATATAAAAGGTCCATTTACCTGTCTATAACTTTAAAATACAGGGTAAAGTAGAAAGAACCATATATAGGAAAAAGGAGGATGAAAAATGGATTTCAAGCCCCGAAATCAAAGAGATCAATCCATTTCAGAATTACGTTATACTTATTCCGCTCGTAACCTATGGTCCGGTTTTCTATTCGGGATCGGATTGGTTGCATTCATCGATGAAGCCATCTTTCATCAACTATTACATTGGCATCATTTCTATGACAAATCCACAACCAGTATCGGGCTTATCTCGGATGGTTTATTTCATGCCCTAAGCTGGTTCGCAACGGTCGGGTCGTTATTCATGTTCGCTGACCTTCGCCGTCGAAAGGGGTTATGGCTGAAAAGGTGGATAGGGGGAGTTTTGCTCGGGGCAGGTTCTTTCCAGTTATATGACGGAATCATTCAGCACAAGCTCATGCGCCTCCATCAAATCCGTTACAATGTCGATATTTTCCCATACGACTTGACTTGGAACATTGCCGCTACAATCATGATCTTGATTGGCATTACCCTCGTCATTCAAACAAGGCGCAGCTTACTTAAAATGAAAGAAGATGCCAGCAATGCACAGTAATGGACATATTCATGATAACGGAACTGGTTTTGAACCGATTTTATTGATGCTACTCATGCCGGGTTTAGTGATTTATATCGCAGCTGTCATCATTTCGAACCGCCGCTATAAAAAATGGCCATTATACCGTACCTTCTTTTGGATTCTTGGCACTCTCTGTGCAGCCTCTGCAATCATAGGCCCAATAGCCAATCGTGCGCATATGGACTTCACGGCGCATATGGTTGGTCATTTACTGCTTGGAATGATTGCACCCATCCTGCTCGTGCTTGCTGCACCCATTACGCTTGCACTGCGAACACTTGATGTACAATCAGCAAGACGCCTTTCAAAGGTGTTGAAAAGTTGGCCGCTGCGATTTTTAAGCAATCCAATCACTGCCTCTGCGCTTAATATTGGAGGGCTTTGGATCCTTTATACGACTGGTCTGTACGGGTTGATGCATCAGAATGCCCTTCTGCATGCATTAGTGCATTTTCACGTGTTCATAGCGGGCTATCTATTCACTGCGTCTATGATTTATATGGACCCTGCACCCCACAGGTTCAGCTTTATGTTTCGAGCTATCGTATTTACAATTTCACTGGCCGGCCATGATATCCTTTCTAAATATATTTTTGCCCACCCGCCAAACGGAGTCACCAAGGTACAAGCGGAAAATGGCGGAATGTTAATGTACTATGCTGGTGATGCGATTGACGTTGCACTTATATGCATCCTTTGCTATCAATGGTTCAAAGCCACCCGGCCCAAGGGGTCACTTGCCTTGTAGGAAGGCGGTTCCATGATTACTTCGGTAAACTCCTGCGTTTCTGTTTAATCGTCCAACATTTAGCTCATACTAATTTTTGATGAAAAAATTTTGGATGGAGCTGAATGAAAAATGGAATATGAAGCGAACAATTCTACTGAAAATGCTCTTCGTGATTATAAAGCTGGAATCGGTGTCTTTACGCATAAAATGCCAGATCTTGCTGAGAAATTCAATTCATTTACGGAAGAGTGCTTTAAAGAAGGTCAATTGTCCAAGAAAGAAAAACAGCTTATCGCACTAGGAATAAGCTTATATTCACAAGATGAATACTGTATTATCTATCATACAAAAGGATGTCTTGATCAAGGCTGTTCCGAACAAGAAATTCTTGAAGCCATTGGTGTGACCGCGGCATTTGGCGGAGGAGCAACCATGAGTCAGGCTGTTACCCTCATCCAGGAATGCATTCAGGAAATAAATCAGATGAAACAATGATAAAGAAGGGATAGGAGAATCAGTCCTATCCCTTCTTTATGTTATTAATAACTGCTTTTAATGACTCATGTTGTTGTTATTTCCTTGTGCGGGGGCATACGAATTCATCATTTGTTGCATATCCTGCTGTGCAAGCTGCGGAACTTGGTAATAATGATGTTTGTTTTGATATATCGAAATCTCATAGGCCATTTCAATGCAGTTCGGAACGGAATCTGCAAATACGCGGCGAACCACCGGATTCGTTATTTCAAGCGCTGCCATCGCCTTCATGGATGCCGCAGACTTAACAGCCGCAAGCATCAAGCCTGAAATGCATTCATCCGTAATTTCCGATACGGATTGCAAAGGTTTTTTTGGCTGAGTTGGTGTCAATCCATATATAAAATCGTTACCTTGATTCATTTTGTAGCTCTGAGTTGGTTTAGAAGGATCCTGGCCCGTTTGGAAGCACTCCAATGAAATATTATATTCATCTTGGATGAACTGATATTGACGATCCAGAATGTCGAGTAATTCCTGATCTTGGACATGCTGACGCAAAAGAGTATACGTGTTTAAAGTACCGATCGCTCCCGACAGCACTTCATGTACATCGAATACTTCGTGACCACCGTGATTCAATTGTGGGGGGATAGCACCCGTTTGCATGTTCTGGTGTACTTGACCTTGTTGATATTGGTTTTGCATTGTATTTCCCTCCTCATTTTATCAATCAAGCGAACACGTTTAGTATGTTAAACCCCAACCGGATTATTCAATCTAAACTCTTCCAAGAAGACCAATAAACTGCTGCATCATTTTTTCTGTATAAAAAAACCGTGGCGCTTTAAACTATAAACACTTTATATACATGGGAGGATTTCTAATGACACATCAATGCTTCTATTGTAGTGATGTCACGGAAGAAAAAAAAATCCATATAGTAACATTTCAAATTACTGACACGGATAGAAACGAAATGCTGTGTGATGAATGTTATCAAGAATGGCTGCAAGGAATAAAAGGGTAAGCATTAAAAGCCCTCTAACATTTCCCAAACACCAACGATGCATGCTTGGATGAATTCAGGGTAACTTAAATTCGTTAATGAATTTCAAGGAGGATGGTTATGGGAATTTTAAGCGGAAATCCGAAAGATGAGCCTATGCATTACGGAGAGGTTTTTGGAACATGGGCATTTCTAACAACTACAAAAGGGTTGATTGCCTGTCATCAAACCATGCTTAATCATACTGGCGACAAGGACCTGTATAAATTGCTTGTTGAAGTGATCGATCAAGGGAAACAGGAACATGACCAACTTGAATCATTATTAAAAGAAAATAACGTAGGACTGCCTCCCTCACCACCTGAAAGGCCTAAAGCTAATTTGGAGGATATTCCCGTCGGGGCACGTCTTCAAGATCCTGAAATCTCCGCTTCAGTATCAATCGATATTAATGCAGGATTAGTTGCTTGCAGCCAAATGATGGGTCAATGCATCCGCGAAGATATTGCACAGATGTTTGCGCAATTCCATACCAACAAAGCTGCATTGGGTGCTGACTTCCTAAGATTGAATAAGGAAAAAGGATGGCTTGTCCCTCCTCCCCTTCATATCAATAAAACAAGTATGTAAATAGTAATGATAGATCCCCTTAATCATGTTTTGTAATCGAATCAACATGATTAAGGGATTCATTCCAAAAGGACGATTAAGGAATCATTACCATTGAAGACTTTCGATCAAGTGGCACTTTGTACATTGTTGACTATAATCATTTTTCACAAATTCATGGTTGCAATTCTCCCGAAAAATATTCAGCTCCCTTTTCAGCTGCTCCAATTGAGTTTCCAACTGTTTCATTTCAACTTTTATCTGGATTACCCGATTCATCGAATTCTCCCTCTCGTCGGAATCATTGATAGATTTCCCCATCCGTTTTCCTAAATTCATTCGCTTTTTCTTTAAGCCCTTCATCAATTACCGACTCAAAGCCCAGACCCTTTTCCTTCGCCAAATCACGGATGTCCTGAGAGATTCTCATACTGCAGAATTTCGGTCCGCACATTGAACAGAAATGGGCTGTTTTGGCACCTTCTGCCGGAAGAGTTTCATCGTGATATTCAACCGCCCTTTCAGGATCAAGGGAAAGATTGAATTGATCTCTCCAACGAAATTCGAATCTAGCCTTCGAAAGGGCATCATCCCGTTTTCTTGCCTGCGGATGGCCTTTTGCAAGATCAGCTGCGTGTGCTGCAATTTTATAAGTAATGACCCCTACCCGAACATCCTCTTTATTCGGAAGTCCCAAATGCTCTTTCGGTGTCACATAGCAAAGCATGGCCGTTCCAAACCATCCAATCATGGCAGCACCAATCGCAGAAGTGATATGGTCGTATCCAGGAGCTATGTCCGTCGTCAATGGTCCCAGGGTATAGAATGGTGCTTCTTGACAGACTTCCAGCTGTTTATCCATATTTTCTTTAATCAAATGCATCGGTACGTGACCGGGTCCCTCCACCATGACTTGAACATCGTGCTTCCAAGCAATCTTCGTCAATTCCCCAAGTGTTTCCAATTCCGCAAATTGTGCCTCATCGTTTGCATCTGCAATGGATCCCGGACGGAGACCGTCACCTAATGAGAAAGAAACATCATACGTCTTCATGATTTCACAAATCTCTTCAAAGTGTGTATAGAGAAAGCTTTCTTGGTGGTGGGCCAAGCACCATTGTGCCATGATGGAGCCTCCCCGGGAAACAATACCCGTAACTCGCTTTGCTGTCATTGGGATGTATCGCAAAAGCACACCAGCGTGTATGGTGAAGTAATCGACACCTTGCTCAGCCTGCTCGATTAAAGTATCCCGGAATACTTCCCAATTTAAATCTTCCGCGACCCCATTCACTTTTTCCAATGCTTGATATATCGGAACCGTCCCAACAGGCACAGGTGAATTCCTGATAATCCATTCCCGCGTCGTGTGAATATTCTTTCCTGTGGAAAGATCCATTATGTTGTCTGCACCCCATCGTGTAGCCCAAGTCATTTTCTCCACTTCAGCTTCGATCGATGAACTGACAGCTGAATTTCCAATATTCGCATTTATTTTCACGTGAAAATTACGTCCGATGATCATGGGCTCACTTTCAGGATGGTTAATATTTGCCGGAATGATTGCCCGCCCGCTAGCTACCTCTTCCCTTACAAACTCAGGGGCTACATTTTCCCTGATCGAAATGAACTCCATTTCTGGAGTAATGATCCCTTTGCGGGCATAATGGAGCTGGGTTACGTTTTTCCCTTTCACCGCACGCAATGGTTTTCTTTTCAATCCCGGAAAAACTTCGGCATTGGATTGTGACTCCACTTTTCTATATCCGTTATCTTCCGGCTTTATTTCACGCCCTTCATACTCTTCAACATCTTCCCGTTCCAGAACCCAGCTGCGTCTAATCGGGGCAAGGCCTTTATGAATATCAATCGGATATTCTGAATCCGTATAGAAGCCGCTTGTATCATATACACGTAAAGGCGGATTCTCCTCTTCTCCGAATGCCCCTGTCGTCGGACTTAGCTCAATTTCACGCATAGGTACTTTAATATCGGGTCTAGATCCCTCAACATACACTTTTTTACTCCCGGCAAAACTGGACATAATTGAAACGTTCATGTCATTTACTGAATTACTCTTCATGATTTCATTTCTCCTTTTTAAGTTCATTTAAAAAGGACAAAATCCAATCCATTTCGCACGAAAAAGCCAGGTCTCATATTTAAGACCCGGCTAACGTTAGTATGACTACAGAAATGACCAGTTGAAAGGTCATCGTTAAGTAGATTCTAACTTCCCCACGCTGGTATGAACCAGATCAGGTCCTGAGGGTTAAGAAGCTTAAGCGCTTCTCTCTCAGCCCAACTTTTATTGGACACCCCTAGTCTGAATAATTTAATTGATTACAGGGTAACTATATCTCACCCTTTTCATTCTGTAAATAATTTAAAAGACCTAGTATTTTCTCTGCAATCATCTAAAATTTGTTATTTGGAGGAGGACCGCCAATTAATTCCCCAGGCTCCCAAGGATAGGAAAAAGCTCCTCTAAATGCGTGATTTCGTAGGTTGGAATCACTTCATTCCGTTCCTTATCATGGCGATTTATCCAAACCGACTTTATGCCTACCCGTGATGCTCCAAGGATATCGGTCATTAAATTATCGCCGACCATCAATACTTCATCCTTATCTAGCTCCATGATTTCCAAAGCATGCTCAAAAATGGAGGCATCAGGTTTACCTCGTCCAAATGCGCCTGAAATCACGATTTGGTCGAAATAAGGAACCAGTTCAGGCGTTATTTCAAGTTTGGTATTTTGCAGCTCAGGAGATCCGTTCGTAAGCAATAGCAATTTGTACTTTCCTTTTAATTCATCCAGAACACGGAATGTTTCTTCATAGATAAATGGCTTTTTGCGTCTTTCGGCCGGGAAACGTTCTGCCAGTTCAAGCCCAAATTCCGGGTCATCGATCCCTAATGCCTTCAAGCCCCTCGTCCACGCTTCTTTCCGATAAGCCGGTACAATCCCGGCCATCTTCCGGAATTCATCATGATCATCCCGAAAATTCCCCCATAGTCCCTCAAATGGGTTGATTCCGATCATTTGAGTGAATGCATATGTATCGTAAGAAGAATAAAGATCACGCGCTTCCTTCCGCACCGCTTCTTCAAACTCTTCGACATTCAGACCATATTTCTCCTTGGCAACTTCGCATGTGGCCACAAAAGCCTCTTTTACACTTTTCTGATCCCATAGTAATGTATCATCTAAATCAAAAAAAACTGCCTTCAGCAAAATGTCCACCCCTCTTTCCCCAATATTGAATTCGTAAAAATTACACTATTACAATAATAAACCACAACCAATAAAAAAAGAATAACTATTCGGAAAATGCATGTCTCTTTCTTCGCAAAATGGCTTACCTTTTCCGGTGGGAACCATATATTCATTTCCCTTTTCCGCTTTCAAATACATACAATTTTCCATTTCTAGCAATCTTGAACTTTGGACCGGTGAACCCCCGTCGGATCAGCTCTTTCCTCATATATACCATGAGGGCGGCATGACTCACGATCAGAACACTCCTTTCCCCCTTTGCAAAGACTTCATCCAATACTTTATTGATTCTTTGCTCAGCAAACTTAATTTCCGCCCTTGTCTGCTTGTTGATCACCGAGCAGCAGCGAATCCAGATGGCCCAAAGGATGAACGGCAGCTTAATCCTTCCTCTCAGAGGGGGAGAAGGTATTTCCCGCAGCTCCTCCATCCGATGAACCGTGCCTGGAAAGATGTGTTCCGCTGTCTTGACGGCTCTCGACATATCACTGCAATAACATTCCTGCCATTCCTCCACGCCAAATAAAGTCGTTCCATAAATAATATCCGCTGCATCATAGTCCACAAACCATTGCTTCATATCATCCGCCGTCACAGCTTTCCCAATAGGAAATTCATGTGCCACCTTAAAATGCCGTACCAAACCAATTTTCATATATTCTCCTTTTTATCTTTTAAAATATTCGTTTCTATTTCTTATAAAAGCCCTTAACAATATATTAACCTATGTAAAGCAATATAATAAATGCAAGTTGAAACCATTAACTGAGCGCCCCTTGTGTATGGTTAAAGGTTCTCACAGATTGTGTCACTGCAAGAATTTGATTATCATAAGGAAAAATATTATGGCCATATGTAAAAAAGAGAAAGCATATCGCCTTCTCCTTTCGTTTAATCTATGAATTGGAGTTCTGTTATCGTACATCTTTTCCTGAATTTATATTTCCCGCTCAAATCACTGAATTGATAATCATTTAGGGATTTCCCCAGTTGTCCCTTTAGTTTATCCGCCGTGATGGATTCCTCAACTGTCTCTTTCCAATTTTCATTTCCCATTATCTCTTCGAACGGAATGGTAGTCAGGACTTCATCATATATCTGGATGCTTTGATCGATGCCGAAGCTGCCATAGATACTGCCATTTTCATCGGCAAAGATATGCTCCGATTCCAATTCTTCCACCAATACTTCCAGATATCCCTTTGCCTTAACAGGCTTGATGGCAATCTCCGCTTCTGCCTTTACAGGTCCCAACCTTTTATCGATGATCTCTATCGTCAATTTAACGTGAACGGGCGGATAACCAAACCCTTCACTAAGTTCTGCTGCCGAGTTATATACCATCTGAACATCCTCCTTTTGTCACTATCATTATATAATATAAATACTCCATTTCATTACCAAAAACCCTTATTCAAGTTCACTTGGCATATTCTCCTTCATCAATTGAAGGGTCAGTCGTCACATTTCCGGATTCCCCTGAAACGCATCCACCCATTATAGTAAAAAAAATCAGTGTAAACCTGATTTCTTCGGTTCAAAGGCATAACTATCATTCATATTTCAAACCTCTTTTATACTTTTTTCCATAATACACCATTAACTATTTATGAACATAACCAAAAAGTCCAATGCAACTCCATGCATTGGACTTTTTATGAGCTTCAGATTACGGCTTTAGCACCACTTTAATACATTCATCTTCATGATCGTTAAAGATTTGATAAGCCTCACTCGCTTTTTCGAGAGGGACTTTATGGGATATGATTTCCGTGGGGTCGAACTTTCCAGCCGTGATTTCATCAAAAAGCTTTGGCATGTAGTGAATGACTGGTGCTTGTCCCATTTTCAGGTTAATGTTCCGCTCAAATATATTGCCTAATGGGAACATATTATATTTCGAACCGTATACGCCAGTCAGTTGAATCGTGCCGAATTTACGTACGGCGTTAAGGGCAATCTCGATCGCACTTAACGTTCCACCCTGAAGTTTCAGCTTTTGCTCAATCGCCTCTATCGTCGATTTCTTCCCATCCATTCCCACACAATCTATAACTACATCGGCCCCGCCTGAAGTGATTTCCTTAATGTAGCTGCCCATATCGTTATATTCATCGAAGTTATACGCCTCTACCTTATTCATCCGTTTAGCCTTATTGAGTCTATAAGGTAGATTGTCGATGGCAATGACTCTTTTTGCTCCTTTCATCCAAGCGAACTTCTGAGCCATCAAGCCAATCGGTCCACAGCCCAATATCGCTACCGTATCATCTTTATTGACGCCAGCGTTCTCTACACTCCAATATGCGGTTGGCAGCACATCGGACATGAACAAAAGCGACTCATCTTCTAGTTCGCATGACTCTGGGATGACAAACGGCATGAAGTTTCCATATGGTACCCTTAAATATTCTGCCTGCCCGCCTGGATAGTTCCCATATCGTTCCGTAAAACCAAAGTACCCGCCTGTATCCACCGCTTCATTAGGGTTGGAATTATCACATTGACTCTCCATATCATGTTCACAATAATAACAGTGCCCGCAAGAAATGTTGAAAGGCAGGACAACCCTGTCTCCTTTTTTCACCTTTGTCACTTCCGGACCCACTTCTTCGACGATGCCCATCGGTTCATGGCCAATGACATAATCTTTATGCGTCGGCAAAGCACCCTGATATATATGGAGGTCGGACCCGCATATAGCTGTTGAAGTAACCCGGACGATGATATCATCCTTTTCCTGAAGTTTCGGATCTTCAACTTGTTTTACCTGTATATCTTTTGCTCCTTGAAAAGTTACAGCCTTCATAATCAACCTCCTAAAATTTTCTTGATTTATTTTATATACCCGTCCGAAAGACTACTAAGCCTATGGACATCTAATTTCCCCAAGAATTAATCGCCCATTAGCTGCACCTGGATACAAAAAAAAGCTCCGGAAACCGGAACTCACATTTGAAACCATTTATTTAGTAACTTTATTTCCATTATCTTTGTGCTTATACTCACTTAGTACCTCGTTGAACACATCGGGATAATTCGTAAACAGCCCCGTTGCACCCCACTCAAGCGCCTTTTTCATATCGGCTCTTTCATTTACTGTATATGGATGGAATTGGAGGTCATGGTTTCGAACCATCTTCACATATTGTCCGTCAACTTTACTGAAGTTCGGGCCAACGCCAACTGCATATTCCTTTATGGATTCCAATTCTTCATCGGAAATGGTTGCTTGGGTCTTGTATGAAAAAAGTTGCACAAGAGGTAACTTTGGATTCAAGTCATGAACCTTCATAAGGCTTTCTTTACTGAACGATTGTATTAATACATTGTTTGTACGGCCCTTCGAATCCACCATTTTATATTCTTCCAGAACCTGCAGAAGTTCTTCTTCCATCCCTGGATACACATCAGGGGACTTTGTTTCGATATAGTAATTGGCCTTCTTTCCAAACTTCTTAAAGACTTCTTCAAGAGTAGGGACCTTTAACCCTTCATATCCCTCTTTTGCCAATTGTGGATATTTTTCATTGAACCAAGTACCGGCATCCAGTTTCTTGATTTCTGCCAGCGTTAAATCCTTCACAAGTCCAGTACCATTCGTTGTACGATCCACTTTTTCATCATGCATTGCTACCAATCTACCATCCTTGGTCATTTGAAGATCGATTTCTATGTAGTCGCCTTTCATTTGTTCTCCCATTTGATAAGCGGGAATGGTATGTTCAGGTGCATAACCAGAAGCTCCCCTATGTGCGACATTCACAATTTTCTTCTCATGAATAGATGAATTGGAATGATTTCCATTTGCAGCGGAGGCCCCCATTGAAGTAGCCTGCAATATAAAGGCCGCGCTCATCATACAAAAACCGAATTTCTTTAGATTCGTTTTCATTTCCCTCTCTCCCTCCTATTATTACCATTATTTTAAAAGGGGAATGTGAATCTACAGCGAATATAATGTAAAGAAATAATATAGTAGTTAAAATGGTTAAAATAACCTATCAAAAACAGGGCATTCACGCAGTTCGTTCTACCCAACCAAAAAGTTGAATGAAAACTTTATTGTTTGATTGATGATAAGAAGCCTCCTAAAAGCCTCTTTTTCTAAAAAAATATAAAATGTTTCTTGGCATGTACATATTGAAATAGTAGAAAAAAACGATCGTCCAAATGATTATAACTAAATATTTCCAAACCCTCCGCATTTCTTAACTCCTTACTCCGCTTTTATGCAAGTCATGCTTCTTATTCAAACAATTTAAGTCTTCCATACCTATAATAAACCAAACTTCCAGACGATAAATCCCATATATCGGAAAGGACGCACCAATGTTGGCACACCTTTCCCTTTCCATAATATAGATAGAAAGGTTATCGATGACAAAATCTATCTTTTTCTGATTTACAAAAAACTAGTATCATATTACTATTAAGCAAACAGAATATTAATACTAAGGGGAATTATGTTAAAAAATTATCAATATTATCAAAACAAACACCGATTTATACTGAAGGCTTTCATGGCAATGATATCCTTTTTACTATTAGTTGGGATTTCTGTATCACCTATAAGTTGGAAAGATAATCCCTACGAGATGACATTACAGGTCATTTTAATATCGGGGATGATAATTTCTCTGTTATTTTTCTTAAAAACAGAAGTCAATTTTTATAAAACCCTATTCATTTTCTTAATTACTGTTTATTTTTATAGCAAGTTTTGGATATTCCCGGATACTGCCATCATGCTGGCCTTATTTGCTATAGCACCCTTGTTTCCCATTTTTCTCTTTGATAAGATCGGGTTTTATATTGTGGCCACTTTAAATATCATATTAGGTCCCGCTTCCATCTTGATCATTTCAAAAACGGATCTTCAACACACTTATGAATATGTCGCTTTGGATAGTTTCGGCAACACGCTTAATTTCATCGCTATACAAATCATATTGGTATTCGTATTCATAGGAACCAATAATAGGATGGAATCCAATAATGCATTTCATAAGGAAATACAGCAGGCCAAGCAATTGAACTCAGTCGGACAGCTAGCTGCCACCATTGCACATGAGATACGTAATCCGATTACAGTCGTTAAAGGGTTTGCCCAGCTATTAGATCAAGAGAAGGAACTGAATGAAACGGAAAAATTTTATGTACAGACCATGCTTACGGAACTTGAATATACACAAGTGATTATCAATGACTATTTGTCTTTAGCTAAACCGCAAACGGATAATGTACAGGTCATTCCTTTAAATGATGAAATCCAAAAGATTTCCGACCTATTGACCAGTTTTGCCAATAATCGCAACATCGGCTTTCTTCTCGATTTCCGTGACGACCTGCACATTAACATGAATCCCATCGAGCTTAAACAGATACTGGTCAATATCATGAAAAATGGAATTGAGTCAATGAACAAACCCGGATTCATCAAGGTGGAAACAGAGCAGGAACGCACTATGGCAAAAATACGAATAACGGATACAGGAATAGGTTTATCAAAAGAGCAGCTTGAAATACTTGGCACCCCATTTTACTCGCTTAAAGATAGGGGAACCGGTATCGGCCTGACCGTTTGTTATTCCATCGTTCAAAAATACAAAGGGAAAATCGTGGTACAGAGCGAAGTGAACAAAGGAACATCGTTCACCATTTATTTGCCCTTATATAATAAAATAGATTAAACATACATACCTAATAAGAAAAAGGATGACCCCCCATCACCGGGCGGTCATCCTTTTTCAATTACGCTTTAAAGCTATCTTGCCATTTCAGCAAATGATTTTCTAAAAGGCGGACAAACGAGTCTGAGATTTTACCAGCGAGGGCAAATATGATGATGCCTACGAATACGACGTCCGTTTGCATGAATGAACGGGCATCCTGGATCATGAAGCCGACCCCTCTATCCGCACCAAGCAATTCAGCGACGACCAGGCACATCCAAGCCGCACTTAAGGCTAAACGGATACCAAGTAATATGTTAGGCAATGCTGCCGGAATCATGAGCTTCGTTATTTGTTCCCGACGGCTAAACTCCAAGATTAGGGCAACATCGTAGAGTTTTTTATCCACATTCCGAAGACCCAAAAAAGTTTGTAGATATAGAGGAAAAAAAGCACCTAAAGCAATAAGCAGCACTTTTGATAGTTCACCAAACCCGAACCACATAATGAATAAAGGCGTGATCGCGAGTAAAGGAACCGTTCGTAACATTTGAATGCTTGGGTTAAGATACTCTTCGGATTTTTTTTGCATCCCAACGATGACACCAAACAATAAGCCTAAAAACCCACCTAAGGCAAAGCCTAGAAAAGCCCGCGTTAAACTGATCTGTAAATGCATGCCCATTTCCCCCGACTGGACGAGATCAATGAACGTCATGACGATCAAGAAAGGGGATGAGAACAATTGGGCAGGCAGGATGCCAACCGAACCTAATGCTTGCCATGCAATCAACACGACAACGGGAAGGACCGAACCCCGCAATGCCGATTTGGCAAGTTTGGATTGTTTTGTCGTTTCCCTTATGACAAGGTGCTTGTTTTGTGCAACGGTCTGTGTAGACATAATTTTCATCCTTCCTTTTTCAAAAATTCAATTAAATGCTCCAATCTTCCACCTCTGCTGGATGATGTTCAAGTTGTGTTAATATGACGGACCTGAATTCCTGGAACGCTTTGCTTGTTCGGGTTCTTGGGTATGGCAAATCTATCGGAACGATAGCTTTAATCCGTCCAGGCTTTGCATCCATGACGACCACCTTCCTCGATAAAAAGATGGATTCATCAATATCATGGGTGACAAGCACCATCGTTGTCTTATTCCTCTCCCATATTTCCAGTAAAGCCTCTTGAAGATGCGTTCGCGTGAATGCATCCAATGCACCGAATGGCTCATCCAGCAATAAAACTTCAGGATTACGCAATAAGGCCCTGGCAATGGCAACACGCTGCGACATTCCTCCGGATAATTGGCGTGGATACGCCTTCTCAAAACCTTTTAGTTTAACAAGTGATATCAAATCATCCACCCTTTTTCGAATGTCCGGTTTCTTTAATGGAAGGTTACCTGCAATATTCTTCTCCACGTTTAGCCATGGAAATAATCGGTGCTCCTGAAAAATGAAACCACGGTCTTTAGATGGGGCGCTAACCTTAAGATCCCCTGCCATGATCGTGCCATCAAAGTCTGAATCAAGTCCTGCGATCAACTTTAATAATGTGCTTTTCCCGCAGCCGCTCGGACCAATGATGGTTACGAACTCACCATTGTTGACGGTCAAATTTAAATGATCCAAAACATGGACACTTTCATTCTCATTCTTAAATGTTTTGCTTACCTGATTAATTTCTAATGTCGCAACCAATCCCCTCACCCTTTCTCAAATAAAAAAAATAGAGATCCAGCAATAAGGCACAAATTGTCCCTTGCTGAATCTCTAGTTAACTAGTCGATTCAATATTTCATTTTATATTAACTTATCGATTATTTATAATCAACACCTAATACCAATTTATTTTATCGGATTAATCGTAAAAAAATAATTGACAGATAATTCTAACAGCTGTTAAGATGCATTCATACACAAATCCGCTTCACACTGGAGCCAATTAAATAAAGGTCATGTGAATCAACTGGACTACCGGAGATTCAATGAAGAGTAACCAAGCAAACTCTTCGTTGAATCTCTTTT
Source organism: Peribacillus sp. FW305-BF15 (assembly GCF_058783805.1). Lineage (NCBI taxonomy): Bacteria > Bacillati > Bacillota > Bacilli > Caryophanales > Bacillaceae > Peribacillus > Peribacillus sp. FW305-BF15. Next base: position 115,058 of record NZ_JBYSYV010000014.1, read on the forward strand.
TTGTCATTAGTCTGGCTATCCAGATGTGTATAGCTGTAAAAAAGGAGGGAATTCATGAAGGAATATCGTAAACATCTAACCGCAGTACTACTTGCCATCATTAGCATCGCTGTATTGGCAGGCTGTAATTCCGATGCCGGCAAAGCTTCCGGGAAAAGTGATCCACTGAAAGTTCATATTGCCTTAAATGGCAAGATGGGACCATTGGTCATTGCAAAGGAAAAGGGATTGTTCAACGAAGAGTTTTCTAAATTGGATGCCCAAATCGAATGGAGTGAATTCCAGAGTGGCCCCCCGCTTTTGGAATCCCTTGCTTCCAATCGGGTTGACCTGTCCTTTTTAGGGGATGGTGCACTGATTGCCGGCATTGATAAGAATCTGCCATTCGAAGTGATTGCACAAACAGGCCGGGGTGAGTCATCTGTCCGGATCCTGGCTCAAGCGGAAGGTAATATAAAGCAGATTGAAGACTTAAAAGGAAAAACGGTCGGCGTTGCCTCGGGGACAACGGGTCATGTGTATTTAATCAAGGCATTGAAAGCCCATGGCTTAACGACTGATGACATTAAACTCATCAATTTGCAACCAGATGATGCTCAAGCGGCTTTTGAAACAAAAAAATTGGACGCCTGGGCAATATGGAACCCTTATTACCTTAATAATATTGAAAAAGGGAATGCTGTCGCACTTAAAGTAAAAGGAAAAATATTAGCTCCTGGTGCAATCATTGCACGTAAGGGCTTTGCCGAAGAGCATCCTGAAATTGTCGAGGCCTATTTAAAGGTTTATAAAAAAGCAGCCGACTGGCAAATTGAAAATCCAGATGAAGCATCTGAAATTTATTCCAAAGAAACTAAATTGCCAGTCGATACGGTCAAGACAATAATAACGGCCGAAGAACCAAATATCTTCTTTACCGAAGATGCCATCAAAGCACAACAAGAATCCATCGATACTTTAGCTGGTGTGGGTTATATCAAGAAATCATTTAATTTTAAAAATCAGATCAACAATGAATACATTGATGAAGCCTTTAAAAAATAAAAAACTAACCTTACAGGAGGAGATTGATTATGACGGAAACTAAAACACAACAATTGAAAGTGGTACCGGTAGCAGGAAGGATTGGAGCGGAAATTCAAGGAGTGCAATTAAACGGAGACTTGGATTTAACTATTTTCAATGAAATCAAACAAGCGTTAAACGATTATAAAGTCATATTCTTCAAAGGTCAAAATCATTTGGACGATGCCAGCCAAGAAGCATTTGCCAAACTATTGGGTGAACCTTATGCACATCCTACAGTACCGGTCAAAGATAATACTAACTATATTTTCGAGCTTGACTCCGAACGCGGTGCTAAAGCAAACCATTGGCACACTGATGTCACTTTCGTTCCAGAGGTTCCTAAATACTCTGTTTTAAGAGGGGTAACCATCCCTGATGTTGGCGGAGATACAGTTTGGGCCAATACGAATGAAGCATATGAGGACCTGCCGGATGGATTGAAGAAATTAGCGGACGGACTATGGGCAATCCATACAAATGAATATGATTATGCTCAATTCAAACCAGCCGAAAACATTGATGATGAGGTTAAAAAGAAATATCGTGATATATTCGAATCGACCATTTATAAAACAAGGCACCCAGTCGTTCACGTACACGCCGAAACCGGAAAAAGGCATTTGTTATTAGGTGGCTTTGCTGGTAGAGTGGAAGGCTATACAACAAGTGAATCCGAAAGATTATTAAGCATCTTCGATTCATACGTCACGCGCTTAGAAAATACCGTGCGTTGGCAATGGAGTGAAGGCGACGTGGCCATTTGGGATAACCTAGCCACGCAGCATTACGCTATTGCCGATTACGGGAACCAGCACCGCGTCGTTCGCAGGGTCACAGTAGGAAAAGACGTTCCCGTAAACAAGGAGAACGAGTCCAGCAGACTAATTGTTAAGAAATAAAACTCCTGTATCGAAGGTAAGCTTCCATTACTTGACTGAACCATAAGCGAATGAAAACATTCAAACGGCCTTATTGCAGGAAGTTTGAGTGTTTTCTTTATTGAGCAGAACTAGCCAACTCGCCCTTTGGCATTTTCAGTACTTTCCCCTCATTTAAAATTAACTTCAATGAATTCAACCTCTTCTGCCCGACTTAATGTTCCATGGGCTTTTCCAACGGTGCCTTCTTTATCTTCCCAAAAGAAGTTATGGTCCTGAACGATCGTGCTAAAATCAAAATCTCGCCACCGGGCAGCGATGGACAGCAATCTATCTCTATGCTGAAAATCACTTGAATCCACTATTTTATAAACTTCTTCTATAATCTTAGGGGACATCGGTATAGCTCCCCATTTATCTTGCGAGCGAACCTTTTGATGAGTCATTTTATGCATGACGTCCATGACTTCCGTTTCGGTTGAGCCCTCATCAAGTCCCGTTTCAAATTCAATCCCATCATATATCGCCGTTTTCGCTTCAAGTTCCGCAGCTTTAGCTTTCGCTTCCCTTTTGGCTTCGATTTTTTCATCTTCTCTTTCTCTTTCAATTTGTTCTTTGGCTTCCCTGGCCTCCATTACGAGTTGAGCTTTTTCGTACTCATTGGAGTTCTCCATGATTTTAAAGGAAGCAACCCCCACCCCGAATAATGCAACAGCAGAGATTCCACTAATAAGTAAAACCTTTTGCGGTTTCTTCATAAAAACTTCCTCCAAGATTAATAATGTCAGATACTATTTATTTTAACATATTAAATGGATGGACTATCCAGAAAAGGAAGACATCCAAACCCAGATATCGATAATTACCCAACATACCATTCCATTTTATCCAGAAGATTCATTCGTCACTTATTGCATACTGGATGACACATATAATGCAGCAACAGTATACAAAGACAAATTGATAATACCGGGTGCCGGGCATTGTGAAGCTGAGGTAGTGCATTTTGAATAGTATTGAAACAAGGTATGGGGTTTTGTGAATAAATAGATGGAGTAATGTAAAAAGGGTAAAAAAAACTGCCAATCTAATATCGGCAGTTTCTTTTCGTTTTCGTACAGCCGGCGTCTTTATCAGAATTAATTATCCTGATCGATTATTTCATCGATTATACCGTAATCCTTCGCCTCATTTGCACCTAAGAAGTAATCGCGATCTGTGTCCTTCGCCACCTTTTCGATAGGCTGACCGGTCCTTTCGGAGATGATTTGATTGATATGATCCTTTAGCTTCAAAATCCTTCGGGCAGAAATTTCGATTTCCGTTGCTTGCCCCCTCGCGCCACCAAGCGGTTGATGAAGCATGATTTCACTATTTGGCAAAGCGCACCTTTTCCCTTTCGTACCCGCCAATAAAAGCATGGCACCGAATGATGCGGCCATCCCCGTACATACAGTCCGGATATCAGGCTTAATATATTGCATCGTATCATAAATGGCGAAACCGGCACTGGTCGATCCCCCGGGACTGTTTATGAAGATGGTAATTTCTTTATCAGGTGCATCTGCTGCCAAGAATAACAATTGGGCAACCACACTATTGGCTAAATGATCGGTGATTTCTTCCCCAATCATGATGATACGGTCTTTTAGAAGTCTGGAATAAATATCGTACGAGCGCTCACCCTTGCTGGATTGCTCAATTACATATGGAATGGTGGTCATATCTCTTCTTCCTCCTAACAATAATATTGGCTATGCAGCCATTGAGAGTGTGTTTGAAGGAGTGAAGCTTGATTTGGAAAGATTCGAACGATTCATCAGTTTAGGAATCATCGACTCACTGTTCAGGGATTTGAAAGATGGAATGCTTTTAATGAGGATATCAGGATTTTGGGCTTTTATAGCCTGTGTCATCAGGGACATGAGACGCTGCTCCTCCTCATCCTGCCAAACTTCCACGCAAGACAACCTACGATCTTCAACGTCATTCTCAAAACGCTTCTTCACACGGTTCAAGATTGCCTTTACAGCCGTTTCCGTGGTGTTCAAGTAATCTGAGATTTCTTTTGACCGGTAGAGGAATCCTTCCTTTAATATGAACACTACCGCTTGTTTCGGGGTAAGGGATTTTATTATATATTCAACAGTTTCAAAGACATTTCCCCCAACTGCCCCCAGTTGTTCGGTATCCAACAGATCGTCTAAAGATTCTTTTTTCCTTTTTCGTATCGTATCAATCCAGGAATGTCGGGCTATCGTCTTCAATAAAGCTGTGGTTATCACCGTTTTTTTCCCATAGCCCTGCATTGCCTTCAATATCGTTTCCTGAGCCAAATCATCCCCATCCCAATTATTTTGGGTCAGAAATCGGCAAAACCGAATCAATTCAGGATAAACTTCACGCAAAATTGTACCGTTATCCTTTTCTTCAGAAATATCTTCCCTCAATTTATTTATCATTTTTCTCACTCCTTCAACACCCTCTATCCTCTAAACGTTTCAGAAAGAGAAAAAGATATGGGGGTGAAAAATTTTCCTTCATGCTTCATTATATTCTATTCCATTTTTTCCATTGGATTTCCTTTCATACTAAAAACCTGTTTGGTTAAGATCCAAACAGGCTAATATAGGCCTCCCCCGCTGTGTACCCGGCTCATCACAATCATTTCAGTGTAGACCATTACTCCCGTGCATTCCGCTCCATTCCAATAAGCCCGCCAGACGCTTGGATGTAAAGTATCTGATGCCTTTGTGTGAATCCTTAATTTGTTCATAGGAACTCTGCTGCTATTCCAAGTGTTCAATACATTCGACCGTGTATTCGCTAGGTTCCATTTCGTTTACTTCCATACCAAACCAACTGGAGGAGCGACTCTCATTAGCGCTATCTTTACAATAGTTCACCATAGAACCTGCTGGCTTTTCTTCAGACTCTTGATCGCTCATCTCTTCAAAATTCACCGACCGCACGTTATGACGCTCGCTGTCTGACTTTTCACTATCCAGGTCTGCGAACATGAACATGCAGTAAAAAACCAAAACCATAATTGCCATGGTAATCAACCTTGACATTATAGGCAGTAATTTTTTCAATATAGCCAAATCTCTCTTCATGTTGGTTACTCCAATCCTGCTAAAGCATATTACATTCAGAATGAATTAATTCATCTATTAAATATCCATCAATAACACTAGTTTAGAAAAATATTACTATTTTCATTATATCAAGTTCCAGAAGTCTTTATTGCCATTATTCAATAAACAACTAAAAATACTCCGATTCCTATAAAATGGACAGTCCAAAAAATATCAATATACCCCTCAAATTGACTTCCCTCCTTTGACAGTGTTACTCTTAAAAGTATACATTCAAAATACTGATTCCATTGGCGTGAATTAAGGGTGATCACTTTTGCCAAAAGAACATTTAATAGACGTTCAACCAATCAGATCATCGGAAAAATTAGATGATATGAAATGGTCATTGAAAAGACATTGCAGCGAGAGAGACTACATATTGTTCTTGTTAGGCATCAATACCGGCTTACGGGTGACTGATCTATTATCGCTGAAGATAAAGGACATTGAAGGCAAGATGGAGGTCATCATCAAGGAAGGGAAAACAAAAAAGCCAAGAATGATACAGCTTAATACCATATGTAATGAATTGGCCGCCTATATAGCCACCATTGATGGTGAATGGCTATTCCCCTCACGCAAGGGCGATAAGCCAATAAGTAAGATACAAGCATACAGACAGCTTAATAAAGCAGCGGACATGGTGGACATCGAGGGCGTCGGTACACATACCATGCGGAAAACATTCGGGTACTGGCACTATAAACGTAGTAAGAACCTCGCTGAGTTACAAATGATCCTTAACCATTCACACCCTGTAATTACACTTAAGTACATTGGGGTTGCTGATGAAGGAACAGAGGGCAGCTTATATGACTTTACACTATGGGAGGACGGAAGAAATGTCACTGACTGAATACAATGCAAAATATGAATCTATCATTCGCAGCAATATTTCCGACAGACAAAAGGCATTGAAGTTAGCTGATCTAATGATCGATATGGAAGGCCAGCTAAAAAATGAAATCGGGGAACATCGAAATAAAGAGGTAAATGCTTTATATAAAAAAGTATCCCTTTTCTCCAACTTGTTATGAAATAGTCCTAAGACCTTGCCCTTATGTGCAAAGGTCTTTTTTTTGCCTTGAAAGTAAAATTTGTTTCCTTAAGGCTATACACTGAACTCAATTAACATCCGACTGACTCGGTACTGGTTTCCATGTTTACAAATTAAACATACTTAAGGAATACTTTTTCGCCATCATTTCCAAGATTTTTATCCCGGCAACGCTGTTCCCCTTCTCATCCAGCGCTGCACCATAAATTCCAATCCCGCATTTTCCGGGGACGGCCCCCATGATTCCCCCTGACACACCGCTTTTAGCCGGTATGCCAACATTAATGGCAAATTCACCTGATGCGTTATACATGCCGCAGGTAACCATGAATGTCTTGCAAATACGGGCAATGTCCCCTGGGATGATTTGCTTTCCCGTCAGTAAATCTTTCCCATTCATGGCAAGCACACAGCCTATCCTCGCTAAATCCTGACTGTCCATTTCAATGGCACACTGCTTCGAATACAATTCGATTAACTCCTCCACATTCTCATTTATTACATGATGCTGCTTTAAAAAATAGCTTAACGACCTATTCAAGTCTGCTGTATTATATTCTGACCGGGCAACATCTTCATTAAAGCCGATATTCGGATTTTGCGTCAACTCCCGGATAAAATGTAAAATACGCTGAAATCGCTCGGTTACACTGGCACCCTCAATCATGTGAGTCACAGTCAATGCTCCTGCATTGATCATGGGGTTTAACGGCTTGGATGGCTTGTTTGTCTCTAGCTTGGCAATCGAATTAAAAGGATCCCCAGTGGGTTCCTTTCCTACATAGGAAAAAACATGATCCTCCCCTTTTTCCATTAATACAAGAGCAAGTGTCAAAACTTTTGATATGCTTTGAAGGGTCATTTTACCGCTTACATTCCCCGCACAATATCCTTTCCCGTCAGGATAATAAATAGCAACAGACAAATCCTCAGGATTCGCCTTTTCAAGAGCCGGTATATAGTTTGCCACTGTTCCGTTACTCGTATATTTTTTTGCCTCATCAACCAGTTGCTGTAATTCGTCATTGGACCTGCATTGACATCCCATATTGTTCACAATTCCGCCCCTTAGAAAATTTGTTTTGTGAAGTATTCTTTGATAGTGTTTTTTTATTTATTGCCATATTCCATCGATATTATTAAAAATACTGCTAAGCGGCTACTTTTCTGGTCTTGGATTTCTTATATAATAATTCTTTAAAGAAATTTTTATATGCTCCTCCATTTATTATTTACTGAATTTAATTCACCCTTTATAAGGTCTTCCTATACCTCACTCCTGTTTAATGCACAGGTTCTTTTTTAAAGAATAAAGAAAAACAACAACATATATAACAAAGGTCAAGCTGTAAGACAGGTGGTCTAACGCCTTGTAAAAAAACAGGGGCAACCTTCTCTGTTCTTTAAAGATTTAATTGAAAAAAGAAGGAATTAGAAGCGATCAGACGGAAATATAGAACATACGAATATTATTGCATAAGCTTTTATATGTATTTCACACTTGATGGAAAGTAGGAAAGGTCATGGGAAAATCAAAAAGTTTACAAGAAATCTATAACGCCAACCGTCCAGAAAATAATGAACTTTTCCGAGCGATACAACAGCAGCTACAACTGAAGCATCCAGACAAACGAATGACAGCTACGAGAACCATGCAAATAATTGTGGCTGATAGTGTTTCACCTGGAGAGCTGCGGAATGTGGGAGCCCGCCTTCTTTACAGTTTATAAGGATCTGTTGATTCCTAAGCCCTTTAAAATTTTCGAGCACAGAAACGATCTCATCATTGAAAGAATTTCTAAAAAAATGGCGTTGAATAAAGTAAATAGAAGAAGTATATAATCAAACTGGTTATGATCGAGCCTGAGATCTAACGATCGAGCTTGAATCAACATGGTAGATATAATTTGGTTCGTTTCGTAAAAAAACTTCATTCTTTCGCCTACGTCGTGCACCCGGTGCAATGATTTTTGCCTTTGGAAAAGTCTCAGATATTTTATTACTCAATTTCAATATATACCTACTTTCAACTGGTGAGTAAAAATGCTCAAAAGATAAAGATTGACAACATTTTTAGAGTGACTCATACTAGTAATGACTCGGGTGACAGAATATTATGAATAGTGGAGGGGTAATTATGAATAAGATTTTCGTTCCTAACGCAATCGCCACTTTAACAAGGCTTTTCTACAGTTCGACTACAACGAATGAGTATTTAGCTATGAGAACCGCTCAATTCTACATCGAAGACCTGAAGTTACTGCAAGACGTGGAGGCTGTTGCCTTGGCGATCGAAAATCAAAATGCCTTCGCATTAATGTCTAAATTCAAATTATTTGATTATAAGGCTGCTGAAAAAATTGAAATCGCACTCTCCGCTTCTGGCTATACCGAAGCAGACTTGAATGCTATGAATATTGAATTCTAAATCATTTATCAAAGTTAACGAAACGAATGGCAGAGTTAATACTCTTTGACCATTCGTTTTTTTTTAATCGTAGTAACAAACGTGCTCCTTAATGGAGAATTCATGTATCGTTTTGTGGCTTCAATAGGCGTCTGTCACAGTGTATCACATGATATCCTAATACCCTTAATCACTCCCATGATGTTTGTTTGCTCCTTCGTTTCACTTTTCCTTCATTCTTGAGTGATGGAAAATCATTTGATCTTGTAGTGTCATGAACACAAAAAAGCTTCACACAATTAAGTGTGAAGCTTTTTGTAATAGCAATCCTTCGCTATTGGTGATACCGGTGGCCGGGGTCGAACCGGCACTCCAGAGGAACACGATTTTGAGTCGTGCGGAAAGTATCTACGTTAAATATATCCGTTAAAACGCCGTCACCATTGGCGTTAGATTGTTCGGCAAATCAGACGGATTCAACCGTCGCGTACGACCGTATCAGATTAACGATAGTATACCCGTAAATGTCGAAATATGCAAACGAATGTCGTCGTACTATATAATAGAAGAAAGGCGGAATAATTGCGGTCGCTTTTTCTACCTTATTGGGCGTTCGTTTACATCGTAAACATATACCGTGAAATCTTCTTCGATAGTTAAATCACCCCTGCGCTCATCCAGTGCCTCGTTTACAGCGTCCTCAATATCGTCAGCCGTCTGGTTGGCGTACTGCTCTGTGCGGGGAATATCGAGGTGTACCGAAATTGATTCATATTCATATTTAACTTCGACGCTTTTTACAATGTCCTGCGACTCCAGTTCCTCCATTAGAACAGCATTATCGTTCTCAGCACGTTCTTCCGCAGTCATTCCGGATGCTTCCATCGGTTGCTGTCTATTTAGTGCCGTATATATTGGCCATACTAAGCACATCCCGATAATTATTACGATCAGCTTCTTATCGCTCATATCATCGCCCCCATAATTACAGTATAACGGCAATCTATCGGAATATGACAGAGTTATTTCCATAATAATCCAGCGTGTAACCTTCGTATACTTGCGTTAGAATTGCGTAAATTGACCCCCTGAGAATAAATTTTTGCTGCGAAATTTTTTACAGCTAACGGGACCCCCCAAAGTGAATTTTTACTTCGCGGATTGTTAGTACAGCAGATGCAGAGATATACGAACGGGTGTTCGGGGTAATTCCGTATATCTATCCGCGTTGGCACGGCAATTGCACGCTCGTTTTATACATTGCGTTGTATTTCGAATACAGAAATCTTTAGCTTTAGTTTACATAATAGAGATTAGTGGTAGTTCTCCCCTATCACAAACCGCGCCATTACTACGTTAGTGTAAACGCAATTATTATCGGATTATACATTATCCATACATCGTTGGTATACCGCAGTTTATACCGTATGCTCTCCGCAAGATGATCCGCCCGTATTGCATACGATAACCCCCTGAGTTTTACCGCGTTATCTCCGGTAGGTAACCCGTGCAGCCTTACGATATATTACCGTTCTCAAAACGTTTTAGGCCGACGTCCGCCAGGAGCACCGTGCAGTAAAAATGTACGCAAAAGTGGTGTTTTGTAACTACCCTTCGCGTAAGTATATCCGTCGATAAACGTTGATATAACGGCATTTATAACCACATTCAGTCGAATTTAGCTAATTTCCGATTATTGGACACCGTTGTGATTCCGTACCCCATCATAAGAGATTGTGCGCCTGCATTATGCGGATTATAGACGTAAGGTCGCCCTTCAGCGCCTGCTTTACTAATGTACTATTTCGAGGTGATTTCGCATTGAGCCATTGCCTCGAATACTTGGCGCGCTCCTTCTCGAAGTCCTTCCGTTGTTCCCAGCGATATAATTGCATTCGTGATACTCCGACTATGTCCGCAATTTCTTGACGTGATAGCCAGCGTCTACGATTTTTCTTCTTATCGAAATACGGCTTCGACATTAATTCTATCGCCATGTAATGACGCCTATCTAACGGCGGAACCTGCGAAGGTTGCTTGCTACGTTTCCTCATGCGTTTCCTCCTCGAATATATAAAAGCCGCCTAATAGGGCAGCCTAATCGTATTTTCTATAACCATTTCTCATCGCCTCAATTATCGCCAGCACCTTTTTATTACCCTTCCTTATTTCATCCTCCCACCATTGCGCTTGTTCTTCTTTTGTTAACTTAAGTAAATCCGAATGAATGATTATGGTAGTATTACCGCTCTTCATCGTATACTCAAAGGGCTTCTTCTTTTCTTCTTCCACGTTAATTCCTCCTAAACACCGTTTCTTACAGCGTTTCTCTAGGAGGGAAGATATAAACCACTATGTCCGTTTTTCTATTCGTGAACCTCCAACGCAATTATCTCCGTCATCTTTACGCGTTCCACTTCGTCAGTTTCCGTTTTAAGCCGTACCTCCCTTTTTATAGGATCAACGTAATGTACGCGTCCAACTATTTCGTAATTAAAGCCGTCCACCCACTTCGTAATCTTCACGGCAAAATTAAATTCCATTGCGTAGCATATACGCTGATCAAACTCTTCGAATTGAAACTCGTCAATAATCGGCTTTTGTTGTCGGTGATAATCCGTGTCCAAGTCACGCAGCATCTTCGTATATTCCGGTAGAAAGGCGGCCGGTGCCCACTTTAGTTTTCCGCGGTCACGTATTGTCATTTCCGTCATTCCCTTCGTTATGGATAACGATATTATAACACGAACAAACGTTCTGTATTTAAAATAAAATAAAAACCCCGACCGAAGTCGAGGCATAATTTATCTTTTTTCAATTTTAATAGAAATTTTATAATCCCAAATTAAATTAGCGATTGATATTGCAAGTACCGATTGAATTATAGGCTGATTAAAGAAATCTAATAAAAAATCCATAGCTATACACGCTCACCTCTCTCCACTTTAAAAATCAAAGTTTTAAGCAGGTCTGGCCTGACTCGTGATTATCCTACTTTGAGGTCACTAAACTGTATCGATGAACACAGCCCGTCACTCATTTCGTCACACTTACAGTTGCGTTAACAGCTCCGGGATTTAACCGGATTTCCCCTTTTCAGCCATCACTGGCACTTTTACTTATATAATTATGAGTCAGATAAACTTATAAAACGCTACTATTTCGACCTTTTAAAATTTATCCACAACTCATTTTCATGAAAATCATACCATATTTAACCTTTTATTTCAATGTTTTCAATAAAAAAACGAAGCCCCCGAAGGAGCCCCTACGTTATTAAGCGCCTGCTTCGGCTGCTTTTGTGATGTTCCGTACTAGGAATTCAGAAAAACGATTCATCTCTTGCTCATCCATTCGACCGCCACCCGAATAATTAACGGTTAGGTTGATTGGTTGGCCACCGCGTCTGTTTCTACGGTTATTTGCTTCCTCACGTGGCAGTACTGTTTCGCCTTTGTGAAGCAATGCCGGATAACTGTCGTAAGGTACGTAGTCAAGTCCCCCATTATGCGCCCGTTGTCCTGCGATTGGGCGGTAGGTATTCTTCTTTTTCGACGACGATGTGCCTGGATTACTATCTCCGAAGGCCTCTGCGATTTTTCTTCCGATTGTTCCGCCAATCTGTACACCGGCCATTCCCGGAATTTTTATATTACTAAGCCATCCGTCAACAGAGGACTTGATCTCCTTACCGGCGGCTGAACCGAGCGCCTTTCCGATCGCAATGCCGATATCCGTAGCTACGTCGACAATGGGCCCTTGCGCATCGCTTAATCCGGCTGCAGCTACTTCCATAAGGAATTTCGTGGATTTCTCCAACTGTTTTCGACCGGTCCCGTCCATCCAATCCCTAAATGCTTCGAACACGTCTTTAATGATAAAGCTTACCTTTGCAGAAAGGCTTGTTTTCGATTTGAACTCGTCAGACGCTGTCAACGCGGAAAACCAGTCGTACACCCTAATTGCGCTGTTCGTCAGGCCGGTTAGGATGTTATCAATCCACTTAGCTCCGATATTCGAAAAGCGTTTTATATCCTCTCCACCCAACCGATCGAGCGCATTGTTTAAGAAATTGGATACTGTTTTCAACGCTGGCTCACCCATATCACGCAGCACTAGTTGGAATTTCTCCTGCACTTGGGCCCATAATCCGAGCGTTGTTCCGCCCATGTCATCGATAAGCTTTGTAGTCATTCCTATACGGTTGAAGTACTTATCTAACGCAGATAGCTGCTGCTCTAATGGTAATTTCTTAATCTCGTTCATAATTTTCCGCGGCATTTCAAATCGCTCAACCATCGACTGTGAATCGCCAGAAAATAACTCACGCAAAGCGAAAACTGATCCTTCAACGCCTTGCATAGGATCGACTGCGGACATACGCTGTGTGAGATCCCACATTTTTTCGAGTTGCCCGATATTTTTCGAAGTTTGAATAAACGACTTAGAATTCCCGTACATATCCTGCGAATTCATAACCGGAGAGTTTGCCGCGAATTTATCGACCATATCCGTATACTGCTTCGATAGCTTTTTGCTGTCGAACATGGCGCCGATGGTTATATTCGACTGCTCAAATTTTGCAGCTTCGAGTACCGTACTTTCGAATACTTTCTTTGCTCCTTCGACGGCAGCGAATCCGGCAGCAACGCCCGCCAGTCCGGCAGTCAATCCGCCAAGTCCTCGAGTCATTGATCCTACACTTCCGCCTATGCTGTTAAAGGTTCGCCCCGTCCGGTTCGTTGTCCGTTCCATCGAATCCATTGCTTTTTGGGTTCTCTTCGTTGCTTTTTCCGCACGGTCCATTCCTGAGACGAATTTATTGCCATCAAGGGAAAGGACTGCTTTTAAATTAAATGCCATTATCGTTCACCTCCAATCCGTCCATATAACGATCTCCTTCCTCGTGGATGCTTTGAGCCTTTTCGAAGTGTAGTCGCGCGGCTTGCGTGTTTCCTTCGTTTACTGCATTACAATACGGAATAAGCTCGTCTAGAATAAGTAGTTTGTTGGCTGCGATTTTACCGACCAGCTCGTCGTCTTTTGCAGACATTAAAGCAAGCCGAGAATCTTTTAACTCGCTTATCAGCTTATTCGATATCTTTGTTCGTCCTGGCTCCGTGATTTTCTGCGCTAGAATCGTAAAACTGATTAAACGTTTCAGTCTTGCGTGTGATAATGCTTGATACTCCATTTCGTCACCCCTTTTTAATTTGCGGCATACGCTCTCCGGACGTTGCCAATCGTCCGTTCATCACGTCTAATACCTTTATTTCTCGAATCGTACGTACTATACTTACGTTAAGGTCGGCGCCGTATTTGATTCGTGTCCAGCGATGAGCTACGGCTGTCGACGTCCTATTTCACACCCGTCATAATGGCGAATGGTGTTATTTGCCATTTCCGGATAAATAAAAAAGACGCCCGGGGGTAATCGGACGTCCAAAAAAAACTCAGGGGCCATTATTTCCCTCTTCGCTAATCATGGCTAGAAATAGCGTTCATCGGGGCGATTAATTACCTTGCGTCCAGGTCTTCGGAAGTAACGTAATACCAGCCGTCATTTGATGCTGCGATAATTTCAAGCTTCTTAAATGGCATTGTATGTTCGCTAAACTTTTCTCCATTTTTTAATGTAAACGTTTCAGTCGTATTTTCCGTATATATTTTGAACGTAAGGGATGCGCCCGTACATCCAACAACTGCGCCGACTTGAAATGTTGGGAAGGTAATTATTTTATTTCCTTTACCCGTTCCTTGGCGTTGCGGTTCGATTCGATTTCCTCTTTCTCTCATAAACTCACTCCTTTTCATCTATTTTTCCCCAGTCTTTAGTTTAAAGCTTGGTCAACAGCTCATTCTGGTGGTTTTTAGAACAACGCAAAAAGCCGCCCGTTGGGACGACTTAGATTTTAAAATGGGCTATATAGTTTCATCAACCAAGTACCCTTATTATTTACTGTCTCTACCCTTATTCTCTCCCGTAAAAAAGGCGACAGTACCTGTAACAGCACTTGAAATTATAGGTCCAATTATCACCCAAACATCTTTTGCACTAGCTGGATCTTTTAAAATAGATACCCCACCAATTATAGTTAAAGATAAACTAATAATACCCACAAACCATAATATCCCCAATCTAGTTTTTACTTCTCCAGAAGCCCGAATTTGAGCAACTGTTTGTGGCTTAGGCACAACATATTGATTCATATAAGCTTCTTGGGCTGTTTTATTGGTGGCTGAAGATTGATTTAACCTTGTTGTTGAAGATGTTCCTTCACTCATTGAACTAACTCCGTAATACCAGACAACTTAAAATCATTTTTCTTCGATAAAATTATAGATATAACATCTTCAATATTCAATTCACTTTCTGGTACATTGTTCATGTCTCTCTGTAAAAAAACACCTGATTGTGGAGATTTTCCAGTTTCAGAAAGTTCACCTTTACTGATTTCTACAATATCATTCATTAAAAGACCCTTCATTTCAAATCTTTTATTGTATCTAATAGATAGCTCTTCTAATTCCCCTAGGTTCTGTTTTAAATACTTATTTTGTATTTTTTTTAATGGGTCCTTATTTTTGAAAAAGTAATGACCCACAAAGCCAAACCTAACTATATCCTTATAACCAAATACTAACGCAGAGAATGATCTGATTTGATCAAGGAAACTTTCTAGGAGAACAGAAACTGAAGTAGTAGAACCCAAATAATTAACTGTATAATCAATTCGTGATTTACCTATATTACACCCGTATCTCCCATCAGCACTTTTCATTATAACTCTCGGAACTTCTGGTGGTGCATCTTCTGGAATCGGTAATATGGTTGGCATTTGATCAAATATGCCCTCTAATGCATCATCAATTTTGTTCATTAATTTATCTGGTCTTTTCTCTTCTTCTTCGAAAAACAAGACTATTTGTAGCTGAATTAATTGTTCCTTAGACATTGCTTATCCCCTTTTTATTTTATAAAAAGAGTATAGCTTATAAAGCCAAGTAATTATATAAAATTTTCATTAAAAGGTAAAATATTATTACAACAGATGGTGGCAATAAAACAGCAAAAAGATAGCATTTTAATGTGTACTTGCTCAAATGTCGCACCTCTCCCCCCTAAATATATTTATATTAAGGTACGCTCAAACAGTTACAATAAATCATTAATAATGCGGCGGCACCAACATTCACCTCAATTCACCCGTAGTTATCGTTAAACTCCATCCCTAATGCATCATCCTTTGGCGCTATTGGTGAAGTCATAAAATTCTCTTGTTTTTTCACAACTCATTCAATCCTCCCTTTTCTCAGTTAATATAAAAAA
This sequence comes from Peribacillus sp. FW305-BF15, assembly GCF_058783805.1. Classification (NCBI taxonomy): domain Bacteria; kingdom Bacillati; phylum Bacillota; class Bacilli; order Caryophanales; family Bacillaceae; genus Peribacillus; species Peribacillus sp. FW305-BF15. The sequence continues at coordinate 130,938 of NZ_JBYSYV010000014.1, forward strand.
GCCACCCGTGAAGGGCGGCCGTTTAGTCGACTTCGCTTGCAGCTTCCAAAATTACTTCTTCTTCAGTACGCATTTTTGTATTTATTTTCTCAGTACCGGGATACTCCTCGAAAAAAGCGTCCGGGTCGTTGAGGTACTTTTTAGCTTCGGCGTGGACTTCGATTACTCTGTCCATTACGGCTAGGCTGAAGAACTTTTGACCACTCATTCCCTCGGCTTGCTCCATAAGTTGCTCGGCTTCCATTACCTCTGCGCCTTTTGCCTTGCGTTGAGTATGCTCGAATAAATCTATAAGTTTATTTTTATCTTCTTGCTTGGCCTGCCCGATTACAGGCGCAATGATCGAAGAAAACTCGGCGCGTATCCGGTCAACTAGCGCCGGCTCTTCTGTTCCCTCTACAAATTCATTAAGGATTCTGATTGCCTTTTCCGGAGTTGCAAGCATAACTGCGGTTTTAAGCTCTCCGAATGACTTATCGAATCTTTCCGCAATTGCTTTGTCTACTGCGGCCGGTTTAGAGTCGGCAACCCTTCTCGCTTCCTTTTGTGCTTCGCTCAGTATACTGCGATATTGGTCATGTTGAGATTTTGACAACTTCATAAGTTCAACGGTCTTCCTTTCGGCCAATAATTCTTTCAGTTTGAATTTACCACTGTCCGTTAAATTGCGATTTTTGCTGATTTTATTAACTTCTGCCCTGTAGTCGTCCTGCCATTTGCGATAAACTCCTGTTGATGCGTGTTTCAAGTCGTATGCTTGCTCGATTTTTTCTTTAATCGTTTGTAAGTTTGTCATTTTATTAATCCCCTTTTTAGTTTAATTTTGAATTGCATTACTCCACTAAATTTGCGCTATAAATCATATGACGTAACCACACTCTTTACAGCATTTTAGAAAAAACGTCATCCTGGTTCGTCCTCCCTTTTCGCCAGCTCGGTTATTTTGCGATTGTACTCCGCAATCTTCTGGCGCTGCTTTTCATAATACTCAACGTCTGGCTCCTGACCTTTTATGGCCTCCAAAACTACCTGGCCTCGGATCTCGTCTTTAGCTATGGCGATTTTTTCTAGGTAGTCGAGTTGTTTCTCGGTATGCATTTGTAATTCCCTCCTGTCACGCTTTTAGAGTGCAAATTTCCGACAAGTAGGGTATTCATAGCCACTACTCGTTTTTTGTATTTATAAAGCCTTATATATCAACGTTTCTAGCGTCCTAATCCCGTGACATTTCCCTGCGCTCTTTCTGCTTTCTAGCCCTGGCTTTATCTCGATCGTTTAACGCCCGACAATCACCGCAATACTTGGCTGCGTTTCCGCCCTTTTCGAAAGATTCTCCGCACCGTTTGCAATCGGACAGTTTCGGTTTTTCATTACGTAAAGCGTGGCCCTTCGGAAAAGTATCTACATACTCGGCATGAAGCTCCGGAACTGCGGGCAATACTGATCGAACAAAATAGCCGCAAACATTACCGGGCATTGAATCCGTTTCAATAGCGACGATGCACTGTCCACAACGTTGAACCGCGCAAGCGCCGTCTTTATAACTAGCACACTCGTTTTTTGCGAGGCGCGATAATTTACTGCGCATTGACTTCACTTTGCGTTGATTCATTTGATTCCCTCTTCCCCTTCCTCTTCTTCTCTTTTCACAGGTACATACTCAATCTTTCCGGGCCCAATGTAGTAAGCTAATCTTTCCGATACAAAGCTGTTGCCGTAATATTCATTTACAGTAATTAATTCCATCACGCACCTCCGATTTAATTTAGTAACGCAAATAAGCGCCCTTAGCCGGATGGCCTTGGAACGCATTTTTTAAAATATTAAATAATAAATAATTGCCTCTTTCTATCTCCCTACTTACCTTAAGTATAGGTTAATATTGGACACCTATTTCCCTAAGCGAGCTTTCATCCTTTGAATGTTCTTGACAAATGACTCATAGGAAACACCTATTGCCTCAGAAGTTTGGCGATAATTCATTCGGTTGTGCGGGTATTTAGCGTAAAATTCTTCCTCTGTTAACTGTGAAACGTCGTCTCTGACTATATTGTTTAGATTTATTAATAACCTTACTTGCGGCTTAGTTAAAAGTGGGATCATCTTCGTCAAGTCCGGGAAATTGCCGTTTGTTTGAAAAATACACTGCATCACATCGTTATCAGTAAAATCGAAATCGTTCACTTCTTTAACGTAATAATATTCCCATTTACCGTTAACCCTTCTACGGTTCATACCTTGGCTTTTCGCCCTAGCTTCAAGGAAAGACGTATGGAACGCCTTACTAATATACGAAACTAATTCTCTATCCGATCTCTCCACGTCTGCTTTCTCGAAGGCATACCGTAATGCAGGCCGTGCCCACTCACCGAAACTCTCCTCGAATAGCCTACGTTTTTTGTCATCCTCGATTTTGTGCAGCACGTTAAAAAAGAATATATAATCCTCCAAGGCGAGAGCACGTTCCGACTCCCAATGATTTTTAACCCTTTCCGGCATCGGCCCGTAGTTGTTCGCCCTGGTTAGCGTTTCTGAGACTCCGAAATACTGCAGCAATTCTTGAAACTCGACCCATTTCGGATAATGTCCGCGTCTAGCCTTACGTGCCAGGCGAAGATATGGCGTAACTTGACTACTAACCTTTGCGGCGATATAGTCCAGCAGGTCATTCCGGCGTGGATCCTCTAAATAGTTAATGTGTTTGACGCGTTCCCCAATTACATCGATAAGGCCTTCGGGGTTCTTCTTAATCATTTCTCTGATTTTAGCGTTTTCCATTCCATTTCCCCCTTAAATTTCGTAGTTTGACCAAGCTTTAAGCAAACCGCGCATACGGTTGGACGGTATATATAAATTAATAGGCTGACCGTTCCGGATTTGTGAGCGCCATATCCACTGTAATAAGTCGCTTACTGCGAGTAAGTCCTCATTAACCGTTACGCCGTTATCTTGAAAGAAAGACGATTCAGTCGGATTCATAAACCGATTGTAAACGTAGGCCAACGTGTTCCGGTCCGAGTAGTCGTTAGTAGCCCGAAGATTCAGCGCCGTAAATCCTTTCGAGTAGCCCTTTCCACTGAAATCAATTTGATAGTCCTTTAACGTCGTCCATAGAACGTCATTTGACTTCGCCTTTGCAACTCGGCGAACATAAGAGTAAATGCTCTTTTGAATCGCTTCTAATTCGCTTTCATCTCGGCGACCGAGCCAGCCTTTAGATAATGCCGTGCGTGCTTCCCCGTGCTTGTTATGATCGCCCTCATATACGTCGATTAGCTTGAATAACTCCCCACGATTATCGATACGGTGGTCATACGCGACGATTTGGCCGTCTTGGATACTATTTAACTCGTAAGGGATGTCGTATAGCTTGAAATAATAACTTTGAATCTGCGCCTCGAAAAGATATGTCATTACGTATACCTGGCTGAACGCACGGAATACCTCGGACGGAAACGCCCAAATAAGAAACTTGTCACGGTGATAAAAAAGCGTGCCTGCCTTCGCTAATAGCCGGATATCATCGAACTTCCCGTATTCATACTCGAGCTCGCTGGCGATCCATTCAACGCGGTTTTCTTCTATACGAATAAAGTGCTTTTCGAGTAGGATCCGCATGTCAGACGGCGAAACGGACGCCCTTGAAATCGGAGACATAACTTCGTCCAGTATTAATGAGTAGTTTGACGCTTCGAGTAGCTGGATCAATTCATCGTCTGCCATTTCGAATAAGGAATGCGTAGCTGCGATATTATCCCCGTTTTCAATCTGACGTTTAAGGCTTGTTAACTTACGGCCACCTTCAACGGCGTTAGTCGGCGAAACAAACTTCCGGCTCTTGACCGACTTCTTCACGCGTTCCACTTCGTCCAAAAACGGCGTAATATAGATAAACTTCTGATGTACCGGAGCCTCGTCGATATAATCCAACATAAACGTAGTCTTTCCTGCGCCCATTACTGCGTCGATAACTTTTACTTTTTTCATTCCGTTTCCCCCTAGTTAATTCCGATTGTTTTAGTAGGCAATAACCTTACTCCGTTAAATAAAGGCGTGCACTTTTACGTATACTCCCTATAAGGAATTGCGTTCAAAACTTTGATATGACGGGCTTTACGGAGGTAGGCGTGCACTTTTAAATGCACCGTCTTAATTCCGTAAGTAAAAAGATAAGAGACTGCGCTTTGTTCGCCTACGGCTCACTCACGCCAACTATCCCTTTTTCGTATATTACTTTCGTAAGAGATAGCCGAATAAAATAATAGGTAGGCAAGTCGACACGCTCTTTGTCGGATTGCAGTCTTTTAGTGGTTTAATTCACACTTTTCACCTCTTTTTTTTGGGCTTTCGAAAAAAAAACCTACATATAGATATAGGCGCGAGTACCCCACTTTCGCCGTCACTTTCCAAAATTTTTTTATATTTATATAAATAATGCCGCCAGAGCAAACGAAATGGAGCACATTTTCAGTAAATAAATTTGAATCTATAAAAAATATGTCGCGCGAGATGCTATTTCGGACCGGTTTTTCGGATAATTATTTTTACCCCTTTACATATATGACGAACGGGTAAGCTGTTTACGCCACTTTTTTTTAAAAAACTTACAAATAATTTTAAGAATGAGCAGAGTAATCCGCGCACCCTACATTTATCTATACAGTTCGAAAACTAATCCCGCGCTACTTTTTTTATTTAGCATTTACGAACAAATGTTCCTGCGTTATTATGAATATAACAAAAGCCGACCGCGTTGCCGCACGATCGGCCTTTACTTAGATAACCGGTGCCAGCCGATTATTATACTTCTAACGCGGCAAACACGTCTTCTATATTCATCGTCACATTAAGCGACTGAGTAATTTCGCTGCTCTTACGGACTGCACGGTCGTATTGATCGTCCATTTTCCCGATTTCGGACCGAAGCATTTGATAAACCGGCTGTAACCGAACGAGCTCATCTTTTATTACGCGTCGTTGCTGTAACGTTACCTTTAAATGCTTTGCGTAGTCGTTACCTTCCGATTCCGAGAACTCGCCACTTTTCTCGATATCATGGTAAATCGCCGATACCTTGCGGTCTAGTGCGGACTGTAGCCCGTTTAACTTTTCGTACGCCGCCCTTACTTCACTAAATAATCCGTGTATCTCACCGTAGAATTTCTCTGATATACTCATTCCGACTTCCCCTCTCGTAATGGCGACTATTGCCGTAGCCGTGCCGTTTATTTATTTTTTCAGCAGGCGCCTATAGCTTCCATTACAGGGCCCGAATTCTTTAAATAATCATTGTCATTTACGTCCAAATTAACGAGATAAACGTTCGGGTCGCTTGTTGGAGTTGCTTTATAAACAGCTAACCGTTCGTCAGTTACGAAAACTTTATCGCCTGATAAAAGAAGGCCAGGTGTATTTTCCGTTGGATAAATCTTTCCCTCAAATAAGTAAGTTACCGTGATTCTCTTAGAGTTTTTCATGTATAATAACCTCCAGAATATTTTTGTTTTTGGCTCGTTAGGTATTGCAGTACCTTGCGGGCCTTTTACTTTGCTAATTGTTCTACTGCCTCTAAAAACGTAGCTCCACGCAACCAGTCCAAGTCCGGAATTCCTTTATCCCAAACAATCTCAAACCGTGGACATAGTCCGATATCAAGTACGGGTATACCATTCGCCAGCTTGCCGGTTAGTTTTTTAAAAATAAGGAAACCCTCTTCTACTTGAACTGTCCAATTGTCGCCAAATATCGGATAGTCAGATACTTCGTTTTCCCAGCACGGATCGCCAGTTGCTATTACGAAAACCTTCATAACTTAACACCTCTTCTTTATTACTAATTACTAATGTGTAATTTATTTCTTGTCTTTATATTACTAATTAGTAATCAGAAAGTCAACCCTTATTGACGAAAAAATTTCTAATGTGTAATATGTAATTATAAGGAGTGGTTCTGATGGCGAATCAATCAAAGAATACACGGTTTAAAGCTAAGCCAAAAATGAATGAAATACGCAAGGCAAAGGGGATTAACGGGAAGGAATTGGCAGCGCTTGCCGGAGTTACCGAGCCGACAATTAGTCGCTTCGATAGCCAATCACGCTATGACATAGATGTCTTGGTTTCCGTCAGTAAAGCGTTAAACGTTACGATAGAAGAACTTTTCGAAATAAATGAACACAAAGAGGAGGACAGCCAATGACGGCTATCCTCTTTTTTATTTGGCTCTGTTATTGGACGGCGCACTATCTCATCTATTGTAAATTATATCCTTTCAGTGTATTTTTAATTTAGTAGAAATAATTTAAGGAGATATAAGATGGATTGGACACCTGCCATAACAGTTACTGGAGCGTTTATAGCTGCATTCATAGGCCAATTTTTAGCCCATATATACTCACAAAGGAGAGAAAATGAAAAGTATAATAAAGAACGTTTACAACACCTTTATTCACCCCTAGTATTTAAAATTATTGAATATTTGTATCGTGAGCGCGAAAAAGCAATTGAAACAGCTAATCTTAATCTCAGTGAGGAGTATGTTCCTAATCCCTTTGGAATTCACTTGGAAGACACTAATCAACTCTTTATAAATGTACAAAATGTCATTCGAGAAAACATTTCATATGCTAACCATGATTTAATAATGCAATATGAAAATGCGAAAAAATTTGGTAATTATAACTACGGTGAATATAATGCAAAACAAATTATTACATTGTTGCATAGAACAGAACTATGTTCAGCTTTTTTATCAGAGTATCTATCAATCAATAAAACTTTATCTAAACTAAAAAAAGTGGAATTAGAAGGCACTTTTTTCTTCACCCAATTTTTACTTATTTTATTTAAACTTGGTTTGTACGAACTAGCTGTAAATTGTGCTTTTAGGTCTTTAATTGAAATTGAAAATAGTATAAAAGGTAATAAGTCTTTACTAAAAAGATCAGAGTTCATACTAAAAAATTTTGATGATTTCAAATTAGCTGAATATAGTAGAGAAGGTGTTGGAAGTGCTAAATATGAAGAGCTTAATGCTACTGCTCACGTATTTATTCTTGATCTATTAAGCGAAATGGAACTAGTTGTTCCCGAAACTGTGGAAATGTGGCGAAACGAACTACAAAAGCACCATGACCAATTTCATGACCTAACAAGTCACATTAATTAGTCTTTTATCAGATAAGTCTTAATCAACTAACCGGTAACGTTAGTTCCATAGGATACACTAAAGAAGACCACTTAATAGGTGGCCTCTTTTATTTGTTCGAAAATCAACTTTAATCTTTAACAAAGCCTTTTATTTAACAACGATTCGTACTCCACGTTCGCTCGGTCTACTTACTGGCGCACTTTTCAGCGATGCCACAAACTCCGTAAACGATTCACTCTGAAAGACCTTGAAAGGGTAAATATCGTCGATTGCATAGCGCTGATCCGAAAGTATAAGTACATGCGGAAAGGGCTTCGCTATGATTCCACTTTCGTATAGCTGGACATAGCGCTCGAGCTTTTCGTCCATTTGCTTCGTGCTATAAACGGTTTTCTGCACCTCGATAAAAAACGGAGTGCGCCGAAAGTGTGCGTATATGTCCGGCTCACAGCATCCGTCCTTTTTCCGTCCATACTTCGGCTCGACTAAAAACGATTCCAGGTCGCCAAGCTTCAGCATCTCTTTATAAACGTTTAATATCGCGAGGAAGTGTCCGATTTTTTGGCTTTGTTGCTTCATCAGTATATTTGGACCGAAGTAACAATACGGAATAAAGGCGGTCGACCTTTGTATCTCTCCGTCCCTAAGTAACCGCAGCAAGACATTATTCGCCGCATCCTTCGGACTCTTTAAGCCTGCGAAGAATAACTCCGCAATAGAATCACGATCCATCACCCTAAATTTATCGAGCGCCTTAATTATCTGCTTATCTCGGTTAGTCAACGACATCAATAAAACACGTCCTTCTCCGTTAATTCCTTTTTGGCCGGTTCCTCTGGCGTAACTTCCTTTACGGGACCTTTCGCCACTACGAACGGATTAAGGAGCTCCTTCGCCTTTTTAATCGTCAGGTATGGCGCCTGCAGCTCGTAAAGCTTATCGCTGTTCATTATAAATCGGCCGACCTCTTCGATTTTTTCGGCCCCTGGCGTATTAACGATCCGCGACTCGATAACATCGCGCAGTTTAAAGCCCATACTGACGGTCAGATTCGCACGGATTGTCGTATCGAGAACTTTCGAGTTTGGACGTTGCATGGACAGGACGGCAAAGACGCCCAAAGTTCTACCGATGGCAACCAGTTCCGTAAGGATATCCATTATCTCTTCGTCCTTACGTAGCATTACAAATTCGTCAATACATACGACTAGGTAAGGTCTGCGATGTTCTGCCGGAAGGTCGTCGACGTGACCAACTTCGAATATCTCCGTCAAGTCGCTCCGTTCGTCCAGCTCCTTTTTAATACCGCGTAACATTTTCCCGATATCCTTTGCGCTACTCAATACGCATTGAACGTGCTCCACTTTGCGGAAAATATGGAACTCCGATTTCTTACAATCGCCGAGGTATAACTTTAATTCCGAGGGTTTTTTAGTGAGGATAAGCGTCGTTAATATAGAACGTAGCTGCGTGGATTTACCGGAGCCAGTTTCGCCAGCAATCAGGATGTGCGGCTGCTTTAATAAATCGAACGCATTATACTGATCGTTTCGGTCCTTCCCGCAGATGATGCCGAGGGTAAATGGCGAAACAGCTTCGCGTACCCCTTCGACTTTGTACGGCAGCTCTTTTGGCATTGAGGTCGCGTAAATGGTCAGAACGTATTTCTTTAAATCGCCTTCAAGGGAAATTGACCGGCCAAAGTGCTGACGGAATACAAATTCTTTCTTTTTTACTTCCTTCGGATCCATTCCGTTAAGCAAAGTAAACGTATATCGGAGCGTCTTATTTACTTTGTCGAGGTGTATGTCGTGTATTTGCGGAAATATAGTGCGCTCGGTCCCGCCTTTACTTTTATACGTCTTATGAAGCTCGGCACTCCGAAACGCCTTGATTAGTTCGGCTTTCGCTTTCGATTTATACAAAAATTCTTTTATCATGCGATTCCCTCCTCAAAGTGATAATAAGAACCATGCGATGGAACTGAATCCGCCAATCGTAAAAGCTAACCTCGTCATTGTTTCGATAGCCCACGCAAGCTCCTCACGGCCCGAACTCGCTGCGAAATTCTCCAAGCAATGCGATAGCATACCGATAGCAAATACACCCAATACGACCGCATATATGCCGGCTACGTCTGGCGATAAAAAGCTACTAACCGTTATGGACGGCATGAAACCGTACACGCTTGTATTAAGGCGCTTCGGCTTCCGGTATGTCCCCGCCATGAATGTTTTGATGTCGATTACTTCTAGCTGTTGTTTTCTAAACATTTCGCTCATCTCCGTTTATTTGAATTATTTGAATAGTTTCTACCCTCCCCCGCACCCCCTCCCAACTCTCTCCCTCCGGTCCTTCCTTAACAGGTTTCCAGATTCCTATTACACTGGCTTTATAGCCCGTATAAGTGTACTTAAGTAAATAAGTTGAATCTGTTTCGAAATTGAAAATGAAAATATTCGATAGTATGGCGCTACCGTTTTTCAACTATGTTGCTTTCATGTTAGTAGCCTATGTCTTACCGATTGTCCACGTTTACTTGTCCGCGAAAATAATTTTATCCGCCGGTAAGTATAACTTGTTTCATCGGCGGGCATAACTGATCCTACTAAGCGAATGAAAGGAAGATTAATATGTTTGGATTATTCGGAGGTAAACCGCGTTCGAAATTAGGTCGCTGGCTAGATGATCGGGGAATATCGCAGGAATGGCTGATAAAGAAATCGAAAGTTAGCCGGACCACTATATCGGAACTGTGCGCAGACAAACGAGAACCTACCGTTCAGACAATAAAGAAGATAATGAAGGCTATTCGTCAAGTTGACCCGGATGCTCGCAGCGATGACTTTTTTGATTTATAACAAAAAAAACGCCACCCGAAGGTGACGCTTTCTTAGTAATTCCGTTTCTTTAACGTATTTAATGGAGAAAACTTCCGGTGCTGCTCTTTTACATCATCCGCGAAAAGGTTAACGTAAGTCCTTACCATATCAAACGTAGTATGCCCCAGTATCTGTTGCAGCTCAAATATCCCTGCGCCATTCTTAACGCTCATCTTCGCGAAGGTATGTCGGAACGTATGCGGACTGCATCGCACGTCTTTAATGCCCGCCTGCTCGCCGTAATCATGTATACGCGATTGTACCTGGCGCTTCGTCAGTGGTGTATCGTCTACGGTTACAAATAACGCATTACAATCGACTATGGATCCGCGTATAGAAAGGTAACGGCGGAGCGTATCTTTCATGGTCGGCGACAACGGAACAAAACGCTGCTTGTACCCTTTCGTATTACGGACGAGCATCGTTGACTCCTCCCACTTAATATCACTCACCTCGACGCCTACAAGTTCGTTAGCACGTACGCCAGTTTCGAGCAGCAATAACATGTACGTATAATCCCGAACGCCTGTAAACGTCTTTAAATCGGGCTTTCCGAGTATGTCGTTTAACTGCTTCGTCGAGAACGTTGCGATTACGTCTTTCCTATCGCGAACTAAGCTCAGCGCCTTAACGGGATTCTCCGGGATATAGTCGTTCTTATATAAGTAATTAAAGAACGCACGGATCGCACGTAGCCTCGTATTTATAGATACTGTTTTAAGACCTTTCTTATCGCGCAAATAAAGAATGACGTTCTCTTGAATAATATCCTTCGTAATCTCACCGGGATAAGTCGTAACGTCTTGATCGTCTAATATGCGTCGAAATGACGAAAGTTCATTCCGGTAGTATCGTATCGTATGTTCGCGGATATTTCTTATTTCGCCGTCCTTCAAAAACAACGCTAGCGCGTCGTCGAAGTCGAGGAAATCTGACCGCATGCTCCCACGCAGTTTCGAAATATCCTCCGTTGCTAAATCGTTATTCCTTCTTTTTCTCGCCAATTTTCGCCACTCCAGTACGGTTAATTACCCGATACAGCGCGTACGATTCGCCGCGTACGACTTTAACCTACAAAATCGTGCGCAACAACGAAAAAACGGCGACCTACCATTGCGGGTAGATTGCCGTCAAATCGACGTTTATATTAACGTATGTGATACCGGTGGCCGGGGTCGAACCGGCACTCCAGAGGAACACGATTTTGAGTCGTGCGCGTCTGCCAATTCCGCCACACCGGCATGTATGTTGGAGGCGGCAACCGGAATCGAACCGGTGGTAAAGGTTTTGCAGACCTCTGCCTTACCGCTTGGCTATGCCGCCAACGTTTTTTGGAGCGAAAGACGGGATTCGAACCCGCGACCCCAACCTTGGCAAGGTTGTATTCTACCACTGAACTACTTTCGCATATGGCTGGGCTAGAAGGGATCGAACCTTCGCATGACGGAATCAAAATCCGTTGCCTTACCGCTTGGCTATAGCCCATTAACGTTGTAATCATTATATCATATTTTTTAAAATGGGGCGACTGATGGGAATCGAACCCACGAATGCCTGAACCACAATCAGGTGCGTTAACCACTTCGCCACAATCGCCATTATATAATTAAAATTGGCAGGGGTAGTAGGACTCGAACCCACACTGGAGGTTTTGGAGACCTCTGTTCTACCTTTAAACTATACCCCTGTAATAAAATGGTGGAGGGGGGCAGATTCGAACTGCCGAACCCGAAGGAGCGGATTTACAGTCCGCCGCGTTTAGCCACTTCGCTACCCCTCCGCATATGGATGAAACATGGTGCCGGCAAGAGGACTTGAACCCCCAACCTACTGATTACAAGTCAGTTGCTCTACCAGTTGAGCTACACCGGCACTACTATGGTGGCTCAGGACGGAATCGAACCGCCGACACAAGGATTTTCAGTCCTTTGCTCTACCGACTGAGCTACTGAGCCAAACAATAAAAATGGCGGTCCCGACGGGAATCGAACCCGCGATCTCCTGCGTGACAGGCAGGCATGTTAACCGCTACACCACGG